>JAVHWE010000464.1:0-7656 GCA_032160285.1 Micromonosporaceae bacterium
CGACCTGTTCGCCCTGGTGACCCTGGCCCGCGCCCGGGACCTCGACGCGGAGGGCGCGCTGCGCCATGCCGCCCTGGAGTACGCCGAGGCCGTCCGCCGCGCAGAGGCCACCCGCCGCGCGGAGGACCCGCCCGACGTGGCCGCCGTCGGCCACGCGGAGGACCCGCCCGGCGTGGCGGCCGTCGGCCGCGCGGAGGGCTCTCCCGGCGGGGACGAAGCCTGACGGAACGGCCATAGCCGCCGCCGACAGTTGACGGCCGGGCGGATGGCAGCGATGTTGTTGGCCTACCACCGTATGCACGACCGGAGAACCGTACCGCCAGGCCAGCGGCGTCCTCATCGCCACGCTCGCCTGACCGCCGGGACCCCGCCCGTCGTGCCGGGCCGGACCCGTCCGGGTTTGGAGGAGCAGATTGTCGGTCTGGGAGGTTCTCGCCAAGCTGGATCGGGCCCGGCCCCGCCTCGGGGAGCAGGTGACCGCCGCGCTACGCGGCGCGATCGTCGCCGGCCGGCTGACCCCCGGTACCCGCCTGCCGTCGACCCGTGACCTGGCCGTCGACCTGGGCCTGTCCCGGGGACTGGTGGTCGCGGCGTACGAACAGCTGGTCGCGGAGGGGCGACTGGTCAGCCGACGCGGTTCGGGGACGGTCGTCGCGCTCGCCACCACCCAGCCCACCGTGGAGTTCGACCTCGCGGACGGGCGCTACCAGGCGGTGGCGCCGCTACGTCCGGGCGTGCCCGATCTGGGGATGTTCCCGCGCGCGGCCTGGCGCCGATCGTACGAGCGGGCCCTGTCGGCCGCGCTCGACGCCGACCTCGACTACGGCGACCCGGCCGGCGCGCCGAAGCTGCGCCGCGAACTCGCCGCCTACCTCTGCCGGGTGCGCTCGGCGCTGGTCGAGCCGACCCGCATCGCGTTGACCACCGGCGCGGCCCAGGCGTTCACGCTGTTGGCCAAGGTGCTGGTGGCGGCCGGCAGCACCCGCATCGGTTTCGAGGACCCGGGCCCGGCATCGATCCGCGACCTGATGGCCAGCCACGGCCTGCGCCCCGTACCGGTGCCCGTCGACGCCGACGGGCTGGACGTCGACGCGCTGGCCCGGGCGCGGATCGGTGCCGTCTACGTCACCCCGGCACATCAGTTCCCGACCGGTGTCGTGCTCGCGCCGGCGCGCCGGACCGCGCTCGTGGACTGGGCCCGCCGGACCGGCGCGCTGATCGTCGAGGACGACTACGACGCGGAGTTCCGGTACGACCGGGAGCCGGTCGGCTGCCTGCAGGGGCTGGCCCCGGACGTCGTTGCGCTGGTCGGTTCGGTCAGCACGGCGCTCGCCCCCGGTATCCGCCTGGGCTGGTTGGTCGCACCGCGCCAGATCATCGACGGGCTCACCACCGCGAAGCTGATGGCCGACCACGGCGGCCCCGTGCTCGAGCAGCTCGCCTTCGCCGACCTGCTGGCCGGCGGCGGGTACAACCGGCACGTGCGCCGGGTCCGGCGGGTTCACCGGCAACGTCGCGACGCCGTGGTGGCCGCGCTCGGTCGGTACCTGGCGAACGGCAGCATCCTGGGTGTGGCGGCGGGGCTGCACCTGGTGGTGGAGTTGCCGCCGGGCGTCGACGACGCGGCGATCGCGGCCCGGGCCCACCACGCGGGGCTCGGCCCGCTGGCCCTGTCGCAGCTGCGGGTACAGGCCCGCGGCCGGCCCGGCCTGGTACTCGGGTACGCCGCGCACTCGGCGCACGAGCTCAGCCGCGCGGTGCGGCTGCTCGGCCGGCTCGTCCGCGCCGAAACGGCGCATCCGGTGGTGGCCCGCTTACCCGCCGGGTAGGTTCTGCGCATGCCGCAGGACTTCGTGCCGCTTGCCGAACACATCGTCGACGCCGTGCTCGAGGCGAACCCGGCGCTGGCGGCCACCGTCGGCGACCACCGGTTCGACGACCGGCTCCCGGACCTCTCGGCGGACGGGGTGGCCGGCGACGTCGAGATGCTACGCGACGCCGCCACGGCACTGTCCCAAGTGGACACCGACCTGCTCGACCCGGCGGAACGGGTCGATCACACGGCACTGTTCGGGCTGGTCGAGCGGTCGCTGTTCGAACTGACCGAGCTCCGCGAGCACGAGTGGAACCCGGCCCGCCACAATCCGGGCACGCTGCTGTACGGGCTGATCGCCCGGCCGTTCGCACTCCCCGCCCAGCGGCTCACCGCGATCGCGTCCCGGCTTTCGGCCATCCCCGACGGCCTGGCGACGGCCCGCGGTGTGCTCACCGACTGCCCCCGTATCCACCTGGAGACGGCGGTCGAGCAGTTCTCCGGTACCGCCGCGCTGATCCGCGATGAGCTGCCCACGCTGATCGGGCAGGCGCCGGAGCTTGCCGACACGGTGGAGCCGCTGCGGCAACGGGCGATCGCCGCGCTCGGCGAGTTCGTCGGCTGGCTGTGTGACCGGGCGGAGGAGGCCGGCGCCGCCGGCCGCGACCCACGGCTGGGTCGGCGGCTGTGGGAGGCGCGGCTCTGGCACCGGCTGGACACCGAGCTGACGGCGAGTGAGATCCTGTCCCGGGCCCTGGCCAACGTCGAGCGGGTGACCGCCGAGCTGCGTGACGTCGCCGTCGAACTCACCGGTACGCCCGACATCCGGGCCGCCCTCGACCTGGCCGCGGCCGACCACCCGGACGACACCACGATCGTCGATCTGGCCAAGGTGACCCTCGACCGGGCGACGAGTTTCGTTGCCGAACACGAGCTGGTCACGCTCATCGACGACCCGTGCGTGATCATGGAGATGCCGGAGTTCGCCCGGGGCGTCGCCGGCGCCTACTGCGACTCGCCGGGCCCGCTGGAAATCGGCGACATGCCCACGTTCTACTGCATCGCGCCGACGCCGAGCGGCTGGCCGGCCGAGCGGGTCGAGTCGTTCTACCGCGAGTACAACAACCACATGGTCGCCAACCTGAGCGTGCATGAGGCGATGCCCGGGCACTTTCTCCAGCAGGCCCACTCCCGTCGCTACCACGGCACCACCCGGGCCCGTGCGCTCTGCCGGTCGGGCCCGTTCATGGAGGGCTGGGCGGTCTACGGCGAGGAGGTCATGGTCTCCCACGGGTTCGGCGGCCTGCCGGTCCGTGCCCAGCAGCTCAAAATGCAGCTCCGCGCGACCATCAACGCCGTCCTCGACCAGCTCGTGCACTGCGAGAGCATGACCGAGCCCGACGAGATGAACCTGATGACCGAACTGGGCTTCCAGGAGGAGGGCGAGGCGGCGGGTAAGTGGCGGCGCGCGCTGCTGACCTCCACCCAGCTGTCGACGTACTTCGTCGGGTACGTCGAGGTGGCCGGCATCGGCCGGGCCCGGCCGGCGGACGTGTCGGTGCGGGACTGGCACGACCGGATGCTCGCGCACGGCTCACCCGCCCCGCGCCATCTCCGTACCCTGCTCGCCGTCTAGATCAACCGCCGGCGGCTGGCTCAGCCGGTCAGCGCGCCGGGCGCTGGTCCACCGTTCTCGCGCCGGCGGGCAGGTCGAACGCGTCCGCAGCGACCGACGCGGCGTAGCGGATCAGTGACACCTCCATCGGCGTGCCGTCCACCGTGCCCTGAAACGACCCCAGCACACCGGCGACGGTGATACAGGCGCTGAACTGCGATGCCGAAGCGTTCTCCACGCCGGTGACCTCCACGCAGGTGGCGTGCTCACCGGCGATCGTGGTGTCGTGCTGCTTGATCACCGCGTTGGGCGACAACGAGGCCGCGGTGAGCAGCCCGACCACCAGCGTCGGCGGTACCAGCCCGCGGTCGCGCAGCACGGCCAGCAGCGCGGTCTGCGCATCGGCCGCGGGTGACGGTGGCGCGGTCAGCGTGCAGGTGATGACGCCGGCGTCGGCCCGGCAGTCGATGGTCGCCTCCGGCGTGGTGGTGAACTTCCCGGCCGGATAGGTGTACGCCGCCCGTACCGGCTTCTGGGCCTGGGCGATCGTGGCGTGCTCGGCGGTGGGGAGTTGGTAATCGGCGGTGTATGTCAGCTGGGAGGCGTGGTCGAGCCGGCTGGCGAGATCATTCACCAGGCGGGCCCGGTCGATCACCTGCTGGGCCTCGCCGATCGAACCGCAGCCGACCAGCCCCGCCCCGGCACCCGCGGCGAGCACCGCCCCGATGGCCGCCACGAACGCCACGGCGGCACGATGCCGGGCCGGTGGGCGGGCTCGGGCGAGACGCATGAGCGCTAGCCTCGCCTGCACCGCCGGTTAACGCAAACGACCCGCGTCACACCCGATCATGCGAGAGGCCGGTGAGTTCGCCCGGGTGGCCGCCGCTAGGCTGCGCGGGTACGGGTGCCGCATCGTCGGGGTGCCGGCGTTGTCGATCACATGAAGGAGCGCGCAGTGGCCACCATCGAGGGAATCGTCGCCCGGGAGATCCTCGACTCACGAGGTAACCCGACCGTCGAGGTCGAGGTCGGGCTCGATGACGGCACCGTCGCCCGGGCCGCCGTCCCGTCCGGGGCGTCCACCGGCGCGTTTGAGGCGCTCGAACTGCGCGACGCCGATCCCAAGCGGTACGGCGGCAAGGGTGTCCTGCGGGCCGTCGACAACATCGTCGAGTGCATCGAGCCCGAACTGATCGGCTACGAGGCGAGCGAGCAGCGGGCGATCGATCAGCGCATGCTCGACCTCGACGGCACCCCGGACAAGTCGAGTATCGGCGCCAACGCCATCCTCGGTGTCTCCCTGGCCGTGGCCAAGGCGGCCGCGAAGTCCGCCGAGCTGAGCCTCTTCCGGTACCTCGGCGGTCCGAACGCCCACCTGCTTCCGGTACCGATGCTGAACATTCTCAACGGCGGCGCGCACGCGGACTCCAACGTGGACATCCAGGAGTTCATGATCGCGCCGATCGGGGCGTCGACGTTCCGTGAGGCGCTGCGCTACGGCGCGGAGGTCTACCACGCGCTCAAGGCGGTACTGAAGAAGAAGGGCCTGGCCACCGGCCTTGGCGACGAGGGCGGCTTCGCGCCGAGCCTGCCCACGAACGCGGCCGCCCTGGATCTCATCGCCGAGGCGGTTCAGACCGCCGGGTACAGCCTCGGCGACGACATCGTGCTCGCCCTCGACGTGGCCGCCACGGAGTTCTACCGCGACGGCGGGTACGCCTTCGAGGGCTCGACCAAGTCCGCCGACGAGATGATCGCCTACTACGCCAAGCTCGTCGACGCGTACCCGATCGTGTCGATCGAGGACCCGCTGGCCGAGGACGACTGGGCCGGCTGGGCCACCATGACGGCCGACCTGGGCAGGCGCATCCAGATCGTCGGCGACGACCTGTTCGTGACCAATCCACAGCGCATCGCCCGGGGCATCGCCGAGAGCGCCGCCAACGCGGTACTGGTCAAGGTCAACCAGATCGGCTCGCTCAGCGAGACGTTCGACGCGGTCGAGATGTCGCACCGCAACGGGTTCCGGACCATGATGAGCCACCGCTCCGGCGAGACCGAGGACACCACGATCGCCGACCTCGCGGTCGCGGTCGGCTCCGGACAGATCAAGACCGGCGCGCCGGCCCGGTCCGAGCGGGTCGCCAAGTACAACCAGTTGATGCGCATCGAAATTGAGCTCGAGGAAGCGGCGCGCTACGCCGGCCCGGGCGCCTTCCCCAGGTACCGTCAGTCCTGAACGCCTCTGGCGATCTTGGAGAGTGGAACGACCTCCGCTGGCCCGAGATCGCGGGGGAGTGACGGAGGGAGATCATGTCGCAGCGGCGTACGCCCAGCGGCCAGCGCCCGGGTGCCCGGAGCGGGCGCGACGCCCGTGGCACCGCCCGGGTCCCGGCGGGCCCCACCGGTACCGGACGCGGCGCCGGCACCGCACGTGCCGGCGGCGCCGGGCGTGCCGGCGGCGCCGGACGGGCGTCGGCGGCCCGGACCGGTACCGTCGAGGCGCCCCGATCGGCGACCGGCCCCGCCGCCCGGCGGACCGCGGGTGGTGGCCTGACCGGCAAGCTGGCCCGGCGCACCGGTGCGCCGCAGCCGCCGCGCCGGCTCACCGGACGGGCCGCGGTGGTGTGCATGCTGCTGGTCGGCTTGCTTCTCGCCTATGCGTACCCGGTGCGGGTGTACCTGTCCCAGCAGAACGAGATCGCCCAGTTGGAGCGTCGTCAGGCCGCCCAGCGCGGCCACATCGACGACCTGGCCGGCGAACTGAAAAAGTGGAACGACGACGAGTACGTCAAGGCGCAGGCGCGCGGCCGGCTGTTCTTCGTCCTGCCGGGTGAGGTTCCCCTGGTCGTGGTCAACAACCGGGCGACGACCGATGCCGCGACGGGCACCCCGGCGGCGCCCGCGCCCGACGACCGCACCCCCTGGTTCGACAAGCTGTGGTCCAGCATCCGGACGGTCGACCGGGGTCCGGGCTAGATGGCGGATCCGGCGGTGGCCGGTCCGCCCCACCGGGTGACGGCCGGTGCCGACGACCTGGCGGTGGTCGGCGCGCAGCTCGGTCGCACCCCCAGAGGTACGCGGGCGGTCGCGCACCGGTGCCCGTGCGGTCTACCGGACGTGGTCGAGACCACACCGCGCCTGCCGGACGGCACCCCGTTCCCGACGCTGTTCTACCTCACCTGTCCGCGCGCGGTCGCCGAGTGCGGCCGGCTGGAGTCGACCGGGCTGATGCGGGACATGGGCCAACGTCTCTGCGACGATCCCGACCTGGCGGCCCGGTACCGCGCCGCCCACTGCGACTACCTGGCACGGCGCGAGGCGGTCGCCCACGTTCCCGAGATCGCCGGCGTCTCCGCCGGCGGCATGCCCGGCCGGGTCAAATGCCTCCATGTCCACCTCGGCCACGCCCTCGCCGTAGGGCCCGGCGTCAACCCGATTGGCGACGAGACCCTGAGCCGCGTCACCCCGTGGTGGACCGGGGGCCCGTGCGTGCCGGGTCGGTCGGCCTCCTGACGCGGCGGGATCTGGCCGATGACCGGCCGGATAACCTTCGGTACGTGGAGGCCAACATCCGGCGGGCTCGCGCCGGCGACGTCCGTGACATCCAGCGCCTGATCGAGCAGTACGCCGACGACCGGATCCTGTTGGCCAAGGCCCCGGTGGCGCTGTACGAGGACGTGCAGGAGTTCTGGGTCGCCGAGCGGGCCGACGATGGCCGCGTGGTGGGCTGCGGGGCGCTGCACGTGATGTGGGAGGACCTGGCCGAGGTGCGGACGGTGGCCGTCGCGCCGCGGTACCGGGGCATGAAGATCGGCCACCGGATCGTGTCCGAGCTGCTGGCCAACGCCCGCGAGCTCGGCGTGGCCCGGGTGTTCGTGCTCACCTTCCAGACGGAGTTCTTCGGCTCGTTCGGCTTCCGCCCCATCGACGGGACCCCTGTGTCGCACGCCGTCTACGAGGAGCTGCTGCGCTCCTACGACGAGGGCGTCGCGGAGTTCCTCGACCTTGAACGGGTCAAGCCCAACACGCTCGGTAACACCAGGATGCTGCTGCGCCTGCGGTGAGCCGCCGCTCCGGAGGTAGGGTCGGCCGCGTGACACGCGTGGCGGCCATCGACTGCGGTACCAACTCGATCCGGCTGCTGATCGCCGACGTCGCCGACGGTGACCGCGGCGCCCGGAGCGGTGCGGGCGGCGCTGGGAGCGCGGGCGGCGCTGGCGGCAAG
>JAVHWE010000539.1:0-7644 GCA_032160285.1 Micromonosporaceae bacterium
GCCCGCGGGGTCACCACCCGGATCATTCTGGAGGCGATGGAGCGCAACGGCCACGGCCGGTTGTGGAGCATCGACCTGGCCCCGCAGCTCCGACCGCACCTCAACCACGAGATCGCCGCGGCCGTCCCGGATGACCGGCGGCAGCGCTGGACCCTGCTCGAAGGGTCCAGCCGGCGTCGACTCGCCCCACTGCTGTCCCGGCTCGGTGCCGTCGAGCTGTTCGTGCACGACAGCCGGCACACGACGCAGAACCTGAACTTCGAGCTGACCCGGGTGTGGCGGCACCTCACCGCCGGCGGCGTCGCGGTCGCCGACGACGTCGACCTCAACCACGGGCTGCCGTCCTTTCTCGCCGCGACGACCGGCCACGTGAGCCTGGTGGCGCCCGCCGACCTTCCCGACGCCAACCGCCGGTACGGCCGGGACCTGTTCGCGGTGGTGCGTAGGTCGCCGTGATGCCGGCTAACGCGTCACCGACCGCCGCCCGGTGACGACGTCGGCGATCGCCGCCACCCAGCCGTCCAGCGTGTGCCGGGCCTCGACGGCCGCGCGCCCGGCGCTGCCCATCCGCTCGGCCGCCGCCGGGTTGTCCAGCAGGTACCGCACGGCCTTTCGCAGCGCGACGGGGTCGCCGGGCGGAACGTACAACCCGCTCTCGCCCTCGCGGATCACGTCGACCTGGCCACGGGTGCGGGTGACCACGACCGCCTTACCCATCGCCATCGCCTCGGTGATGGCGGTCACCCCGGCGTCGAACTCGACGTCGCGCAGCGGGACGACGACGAACCGCGCCCGCGCGTACAGCTGGCGCAGCTCGCCATGGCTCAGCTGCTGGCGCAGCCGGATCTTCGCGGTCGACCCGGCGTCCACCGCTTCGCGGATGACCGGACCGAACAGCCCGTCGGCGTCGCCCGACGGCGGCAGCATCGAACTGCCGACCGCCACCTCCGCGGCGATGTCCACCCCGTCGAGCGCCCG
Source organism: Micromonosporaceae bacterium (assembly GCA_032160285.1). Classification (GTDB taxonomy): domain Bacteria; phylum Actinomycetota; class Actinomycetes; order Mycobacteriales; family Micromonosporaceae; genus Planosporangium. Next base: position 979 of record JAVHWE010000539.1, read on the forward strand.
TACCAGGGTCGGGTAGTCACGCGCCTCCGCACCCACGGACACGATGACATCTCGTACGGGTTCCTCCGACGGCCGCCAGAAGCGCTCGTCGACCGGTTGCAGGCACTGGTACAGCTTCTCGCGCGGGACGCCGAGGCGGTCGGCGGCGAAGTCGCGTTGCACGCTGCTGTAGGTGATGATCGCGCCGAGGTGGGAGTGCACCTTGAGGTGGCTCAGGAACACCGCCTTGCGGGGCCGGGACACCCACACCGAGACGAGCACGACGTCGCGCCGGCCGCGGGCCGCCTTGAACAGCAACGCCAGCGGCAGGCCCAGCCGGTCGGCCCGCGTCACGACATGGTCGTACCGGCGTTCGGCCAGGAACGCCTCGATGATCTGGGCCGCCACGACGCGGCCGGTTCCGGCGAGCGCCCGGGTGAGGATCCCCGCGCGCTCGGTCAGGTACTGCATATCCATGACGTCGGCGTCGAGCACGCGAGCCAGCTCGACGTAGTCGGTGCGCGGGCTCTCACCGGCTGTCGCCCGGCGCTCCAGTTCAGCCTGGGTGTCCTGACCGACCCAGGCCGGCGTCACGATCAGGCTTCGTCGCCCGGTACCGCGGAGCCCGACCATGCGAGCAGCCCCTTCGTGTTCGTTCGGAGGCTGCCGAGGCTGGCCGCGACGAACATCGGCACCTCCAGCATTCCGGGTACCGGATCGTCCCAGGCGGCGACCGCGCGCTCGTGCGGCGTGACGAGGGTTCGAAGGTACGCCCCGAGCCCCAGCCGGCCGTGCGCGATCTCGTCGTAGGCGGCCGGCAGGTCGGTCGTCAGCCGCAGCCACCGCAGGCCGGCGGGTGCGCGCCGGGGCGACACCGACAGGCCGTTCGCCAGCCGCCAGGCGAGGTACGCGTAGTCGATGCCGGTCCCGGCCCCGATCGTGTGCCAGCCCCACACCCGTACGTTGATGTCCAGCAGCTTGCACAGACCGTCCCGGGCATCGCGCTTGAACTCCACCTCGACGAGCCCGTCCAGCCGGAGCGCGGCCAGTACCCGCCGGGCGAGGTGCTCGACCTCCGGGTCGTCGACCGTCCGCACAAACGAGCTGGACCGGCCGAAGTCCATCGGGTACTGGCGTACCCGTTCGGCCACCGTGATGACGAGCGGCTCGCCTTGGCGGCAGAGCGCGGCGACGGAGAGTTGGCCGCCGGTACCCGCGATCAGCTCCTGGATCATGATCGCGCCGGGTTCGGCCAGCGGTGCCACCGTGTCGTAGCGGGCCGGCAGCTCGGCGGGGTCGAATACCGGCCAGGCCTTGGCCCGTGGCAGGTTCAGGCGCGGCTTCGTGGCGGGCTTGAGGATGACCGGGAACGCACCGGCGAACCGCCCCACGTCGTCACGGTCGCGGGGGGTGAAGACCCGCGGATGGGGCACGCCCAGCGTGGCGGCCAGCTCGTAGGTCAGCCGCTTGTCGTACGCCCAGCGGAAGCTCTCCCAGTCCGGCGTGGTCAGGCGGAACCGTTCGGCCAGCTCGCCGTGGTGGCGTGCGACGAAGGCCGCGGTGGCGTCGGCGGTGGGAAAGAGCGTCCAACCGTCCGTACCGTCGCGGTCGCACAGGTCCCGCAGAAACGACAGCCGACCGTCGTCATCGTCGGGCCACACCAGTCGGCGCCGGCAGTACCGCGAGGTGCCGGCCAGGCCGTGGTCGTCGACCGACCGGGCGACCCAGGCCGGTATGCCACGCCGCCCGAGACTGCGCACGACGCCGAGGGCCCGGTAGTCACCGCCGACGACGAGGACTCCGGGGGTTCGGCCCGCTGCCGACGGTTGTCTTCTCACGTGCTGACAACGGCTCCCCTCGCTGGGCGCCTCGTCGCGGCGGTGACGTACCGGGTGAGCTCAGCCGCCGCGAAGGGCGTTCCGGCGACAAACCGCATCAGCGGCCCGAACGTCCAGGCTCCGGTGGCCCCGACGAAGTGCAGCCCGGGCACGGATGACTCGAATCCGCGGCCGAGCAGCGGGTACCCGTTCTCCTGGCGTACCGCCGCGAGCAACTCGGCGGAAAGGAACGGGTACCGCGCCAGGTCGACACGGTAGCCGGTACCGAGCAGAACGTGGTCGAACGACTCCCGACCGCCGTCGCCGAAGGTCACCGCGACGCGGCCGCCGTCGGCCTCCGCGTGGACGACGACCCTGCCGAGGTGCAACGGCACCACGCCGTCGACCCGCGGTTTCAGCCAGCCGGCGCCGGCCGGCCTGATCGATCGGATGTCGACCGCGTGCCGGCCCCGCGCCGGCAACCGGTACATCCACCCCGGGTAGCGGACCAGTTGGCTCACCAGCGGCGGGCCGACCTCCGGCGGCGCGTACATCAGCGTCGACACCGGACCGAGCGAACGCATCCACCGGCGCTGGCCGAGCCAGTGCACGCCGGACGCGCGGGCCACCACCTCGACGTCCGCGCCGCCCTCGCGCAGCAGCGCCGCCGACTCCAGTGCGCTCTGCCCGCCGCCGACCACGAGCACCCGACGCCCGGCGAACCCGGCGAGATCGGTGTGCGCTGAGGCGTGGCTGACGAGGTCGGGCGGCAAACCCTGGAACACCGCCGGCACGTGGGCGAAGTACGCGATCCCGGCGGCGACGACGAGGCGGTCGACGGTGACCTCCTCGGCGTCGGCCAGGGTCAGCGTGAACCGGCTGCCCGACCGGTGCACCCGGTCGATACGGCGGTGATCGACCTGCGGTACGGCGGTGGCCTGAAACCAGCGCCCGTACGCCACGAAGGACTCAAGCGGTACCGGAGAGCCCACGGCGACGCCGGTCGCGGCGGAGAAGCCGTCGAGGTCGAGCGCACCGCGCGGATCGCTGATGCTGCTCGCCACCCGGGGAGACCGCAGCAGCATGCCGGCCGGCATGTTGCCGGCCCAGAAGGACATCGGCTGGCCGAAGACGACGGTCTCCACCCCGGCGGCGCCCAGGTGCGCGGCCGCGGCGAGACCGTAGGGCCCGGCCCCGAGGATCGAAACGACGGTCAACCTCGATCGCACCCCCCACGTAGCGGACACCGGGCCAGACCAGCCCGCAGAAACCGTAGCCGGTACCCCCGGCGGGCCGGGAGTGGCCGAAGCGCCACTTCCGGCCAGTGGCAACCGACCGTGACACCGGCCCGCCAATGTCATGGGTACCCAGTCAATATCAACACTAGACTCGACGGCGTGGCGCGCGTCTGTGTGATACGGCAGCAGGTGGCGTGGAGCCCGCGCGCCGCGCGTGCGGTGGCCGCGCTCGTCGAGGCAGGTCATGAGGTCGACCTGATCTGCCTGCGAACGCCGGGAGAACCGGCGCGGGAACGTCGGGACGGGGTGACGGTGTGGCGGCTCGCGGCGCCGTGGGCCAACAGCGGCGGGCTGGGCCAGTACACCGTCGGCTACGGCTGGTTCCTCGTCCGCGCCGCCGCGCTGGCCGGCACGTTGCAGCTGCGCCGCGGCTTCGGGCTGGTCCAGGTGAACTCGCTGCCCGACGTCCTGGTGTTCGCCGCCGCGGTACCCCGGCTGTTCGGTGCCCGGGTGCTGCTCGACCTGCAGGAGAGCACGCCCGAATTCTTCGCGACGAAGTTCGGGCTCGCCATGCGGCACCCGGCGGTACGCGCGGTCGTCGCGCTGGAGCAGCTCAGCATCTCCTTCGCCGACCACGTCATCACGCCGACGGCGCAGCTTCGCGACGCGTTCGTCCGGCGCGGGGCGCGTGCGGACAAGATTGACGTGGTGATGGACGGCGCCGACGAGAGCCTGTTCCGGCGGGTTCCGACGGCACCCACCGACCCCGACCGGTTCACGCTGATCAGCCACGGCACCATCGAGGAGCGGTACGGCCTCGACACCGCGATCGGCGCCGTGGCCCTGCTCCGCGACGAGATCCCCGGACTGCGGCTCGCGATCTACGGGGACGGCTCGGACGTCGGTCGCCTCCGCTCGCTCGCCGCCGACCTCGGGGTGACCGACCGGGTGAGCCTCAGCGACGGGTGGGTCCCGGCCGGGGAGCTGGTACGCGCCATCTCCGGCGCCGACGTCGGCATCGTGGCGATGAAGCGGGACGCCTTCCGCGACCTCACCCTCGCCGGCAAGATGTTCGACTTCATCGCGATGGGGATTCCGATGGCGGTGTCCCGCACGCGGTCGGTGGAGGAGGCGTTTCCGGTGGGCTGTTTCGAGCGGTTCGAGTCCGGTGACGCGGCCGACCTCGCGGCCGCGATCCGCCGCCTGTACGCCGACCCGGCACACCGCGCCCGGCTGGTCGCCCAGGCCACGGCGGCGGCGGAGCCGTACCGGTGGCCGAACCAGCGCACCCGCTACCTGCGCACCGTCGACCGCCTCCTGCGCGGACGCGAGACCCGACGCCTCGCGCGCCGCTGACGACGCCGCCCGTTACGGCTGGGGTGCCGGGGCGGTGTACAGGATGTGCGCCTCGTCGCGCGCCGGCCCGACAACCTGCCACCCGTCGTCGGCCGGTTCCAGGCGCGACCGCTCCCGCCGCCGCCACCACCGGCTCACCTCCACCGGCAGGGCCCGCCACGCGGACGCGTCGTCGGCGACGTGGGCGAGCAGTTCGGCGTACGCGCGGGTGATCGCGGCGTCGGCGTAGTCGGGATGGGTGATCAGCAGCGCCATGCCCCCGGCCGCCCGGATCAGCTCGGTCTTGTCGATCCAGATCCGGCCGTCCGCGTGCCGCAGGATCACGAAGACCGTATGGTCCTGCGGCAGCGTGATCGGCAGCTCCACAATGGTGCCGTTGACGTAGGGCAGCCAGCTGCAGCAGCCGCCCGGCTGCGGCTCGAACGGATCGGTGTCCGGGTAGGACGAGTCGTACTCGAACGGCAGTGCCGCCATCGTGGCCCAGGCCCGGTGGGTGGCGGGCGACCGGAATCCGACGGCGTTCCACCGCCCCGCCCACCGCAGCATCTCGGGGAGCCTTTCGGCCAGGACGCCGTCGGCCAGGTCCCGGCCGTCGTGGTACAGCCCGTGGACCCCGACCTCGAACCCGGCCGCGTGTAGCTGGGCGACCACGTCGTCGGGTACCCGGTACCGGGCCGGCACCAGGTTCCACGACGAGCGGAACCCGGCGGCCAGCTCCACCTCCCGCAGTACGGGCAGCCGCCGCAGGCCGTCGGCCGTCTCGACGTCGTGGGTGAGCACGAAGGCCCAGGTGTGCCCGTGCGGCCACGGCGCGATCCGGGGCACGGCCTCACCGGCGAGCTCGGCCGCCCACTCGAGCATCCGGTCGAGGAAGCCGTGCAACGAACCCTCCACCGGCCACCGGGGAAACGGCGTCCGGGCCTGCACCCGGCTGTACAGCCGGCGGACCGCGATCTGCAGTCGCCGCGGCATGACCGGACGTATCAGGTAGTACGCGGAGACGGCGGCGGACCGCAATCCGACCGCGGGCCCGGCGCCGGCGTCGTCGTGGTAGCCCTCGCTCCAGAAGGTACGCACGATCTCGTTGGGATCGAACGGCAGGAACACGTCGCCGCGGTCACTCCGCCAGATCGAGGCGATGTCGCGTTGGCCGTCGGTCACCGTCTCCACCGGGTGCCAGTCGGTGTCGGTACCGCCCAGCCACGCGGTCACGACGTCGTCGGGTACGACATGCCCGTGCAGTATCAACCGACCACAGTGGAACCGACGGGGCGCGACGGCGAGTAGCCGTACCGGCGACCCGGCGCCGAAAACCGGCCAGTACATCGATCGCCGCGGCGCATTCCTGCCGACGAGCGTCGCGCAGCCGGCGAGCGGGTGCGCCGAACCGCTGGTACCGGACACGATGGTGTACGGCACCCGGAGGTGGTCGAACACGACGTTGGTGTGAGAGCTGATGAACATCCCGTCCTCCCCGGCGGATCCGGTCGCCAACCGCGGTCAGGCGGTGTAGCGGTACAGCAGCTCACCGAGCGCACGGGGGACCGCCTCGGGCCCGCGCCGGATCATCGAACGCATCAGCGGCGGCACTCCACCGTGTCCGGTCCCGGGCGGCGTGTCGGCCAGCACGGTGTACGCGAGCCGCCGCTCGACCGTCCCCCAGCGCGACTTGAACTCACGCAGGCCTTCGTCGGCGACGTCCGTGCGTCCGAAGTCGAGCGTCCGGCAGCCTCGGGCGCGGGCCCACCGGATGGCCTCCCAGAACAGCAAATGATTGGGTCTCGCGCTCCACCGCCGTTCGTCGGAGGCCCCGTACTTGTAGACGCAGACCCCACCGGAGACCAGAAAAACCGCGCCCGCGACGGGCACGCCGTCCAACTCCGCGATCAGGACCGCGCCGTGGCCCGGCGCCAACACGTCCGTCCAGAGCAGCCGGAAGTACCGCCGGGGCTGAACCGGAACGCCGAGCCGATGTCGTGTTCTGCTGTGCAGCCGGTAGAACGCCCCGGTGACATCGGCTTCGGTGCAGCCGAACCGGACGGTGACGCCCGCCCGCTGCGCCCGGCGGATGTTGCGCCGCACCTGGTTGGCGTGCAGGGAGGCGAATATCTCGTCCTCGGAACCGGCCAGCGACAGGTCGTGCGACCAGAAGACGCCGTCCGGATGGGCGCCGGGCCCGGGCAGCTCGCCGCGTACCTCGATGCGGTCGACGCCGAACCGGCGGCGCGCGTCGTCGAGGAGCCGCCCGATCCCGACGTCGAACCCGTCCGTGGCCA
>JAVHWE010000080.1:0-9038 GCA_032160285.1 Micromonosporaceae bacterium
GGCGGCCCGCGCGGCGCCGCGCCGCCCGTACCCGGCCCGCAGCACCGGGTCGTCGAGCAGCCAGCTGACGGCGGAGTCGACGGCGTCCACGTCACCGGGTGAGATCAGCAGCGCGGCGTCGCCGACCAGGTCGGGAATACCGCCGACCGACGTGGCCACCAGCGGCGTACCGGACCGCATGGCCTCCTGCGCGAACAGTTGACGGGCCTCCCACACGCTGGTGACCACGGCCAGGTCGGCCGCGGCGAGCAGCTCGGAGACGTCGGTGCGGTGCCCGGTCAGCACCACCGGGGCCCGCTGCTGGGACACCTGGCCGGCCAGCTTCATGTACGACGGGCCGCTGCCGACGATCACCACGACGGGCACCGGCTGGCGGGTGCGCCACCGGGACGCGGCGGCGATCAGGACGTCGTAGCCCTTCTGCGGATGCAGCCGGCCCACCGACAGCACCATCGGCCGGTCAGCCGCGATGCCGAGTTCGGAGCGTACCGCGGCGGCCGACCTGGCGGCCGGGGCGAGCTCCGGTGCGGCGACGACGGCGAGCCGCGCGTCCGGCGAGCCGACCGCGACCGCCCGCGCCACCAGGTCGGCCGACGCGCCGAGCGTGACGTCGGCGGTACGGGCCAGGTACGCCTCGATCCGCCGGTACAGCTGCCCGCGCACCCCGTCGGCCGTCACCGGATTGTGCCAGGTCACCACGAGGGGCCGGGCAGCCGGCCGGGCGAGCGCGGCGATCAGCCCGGCCCGCAGGCCGTGGGCGTGCACGATGTCGGGTGCCGCCGCCCGCAGGCCACGGCGCAGCCGACCGATCGCGGTGGCGTCGCGTGGTTGGGGACTGGCCGGGATCTCGACCGGCACGAACCCGGCCCCGGATCCGGTGAAGGCGAACTGCCGTTCGGCGTCGGCCGGCCCGTACACAGTCACGTCCGCGCCACCCCGGACCAGTCCGCCGGCCAGCGAGGCGACGTGGCGGCCGATGCCACCGGTACTGGACGCGAGCACGAGGGCGATCCGGCGGGGTGACCCGGTACTCACGTCGACCTCCCGTGTGTCGGACCGGCGTCGTCGCCGCGTCGGCCCGCTGCCCGTCTGACCAGGCCGGCGATCAACGGCCGAACATCCCGGCGGTCCAGGGCATAGCCGACGCCGACGAAGACGGCGACCACCACGACACCGGACAGCATGCCCTGTAGCAGCGCCGCACCGATACCCGGGGGTGCGCCACCCGACAGTGCCGCGCGGCCGCCGGCCGTCGCCATCCGGACCACACCGGCACCGGCGCCGGCCGCGAGCAGCCCGGCGACCAGCCCCACCGACAGGGTACGGGTCAGGCCGTCGAGCGCGGCCCGGCCGGCCCGGCGCGCCACCAGTACCAGCAGCACACCACCCAGGACGAGCATGCCGGCCGAGTTGGCCAGCGCGAGCGCGGCCACCCGGTCGACGCGGGGCAGCGCGGCGGACAGCGCGACGGACGCCAGCGCCACCCCGCCCCAGCCGACGACCGTGGCGGCCGCGGCGAGCCGGGTGTCGCCGCGCGCGTACAGCGCCCGCGACAGCAGCGCGAACAGCGCGTAACCGAGCAGCCCGGGGGCGAGGCCGGCGATCCCGGCGGCGACGTGCGCCGGGCTGGCGGTGGAGCGGGCCAACACCCAGGCCAGCGGCGTACCGAGAGCGGCCAGCCCGGCCGCGCCCAGGCAGCCCAGCAGCACCAGACCCCGGGTCGCGCCGGCGAGCGTCGCGGCGAACGTCACCCGGTCGTCGCGGGCCGCCGCCTCGGCCAGGGAAGGGTACGCCGAGGTGGCAATCGGCAGCGCGAGTACCGCCCAGGGCAGCAGGTACACCGTCTGCGCCAGCGTGAACAGGACCAGCGTGCCGACCGGACCGTGGTTGGACAGGATGAGCGTGAGGCCGACGGTGAGCTGCTGGGCGGCGACGGTGACCGCACCGGCCACGGCGAGCCGACGCACCTGCCGGGCCGATCCGCCCCCGAACCGGTACCCGGGACGCAGCGTCAAACCCAGCCGGCGCAGCGGGATCAACAGGCACAGCGACAGGACGACCACCCCGAGCGTCGTCCCGACCGAGAGCACCAGAACGCCGCCGTGGCCGACCTGGGCGACCTCCTTGCGGCCGGCGGCCACGACGCCGAAGGTCAGGTACGCGACGATCACGGTGAGGCTCGACAGCAGCGGTGCCAGCACCGGCCAGGCGAACCGCCGGTACGCCTGCAGCACACCGGTGAGCACGATGCCCAGCCCGTACAGCGGCAGTTGCGGCGCGAACACCCGCAGCATGTCGGCGCCGGCCGCGACAGTCCGGTCGTCGGCGTGCGGGTCGAGCAGCGCCACGATCGGCGTCGCGGCGACCGCGACGACGACGGCGACCGGAATCAGCACCGACAGTACCCAGGTCAGCAGCGCCGACACGGTCGCACCGACGGCCACCCGGTCGCCGCGCGCCACCGCACCGGCGAGCATCGGCACCACCAGGCTGGCGAGCGCCCCACCGGCCACGATCTCGAAGATGATGTTGGGAACGGTGTTGGCGCTCTGGTACACCGTGCCGAGGTCGCGGTCGCCGACCAGCTGGACGAACACGAGGGTACGGCCGAAGCCGGCCAGCCGGGCGAGCACCGTGAGTACCGCGATGAGCAGCGCCGCCGTGGCCAGCCTGGCGGCGGGTGGCCGGTCGCCCGGCGGACCCGCCGGGGTGTCGCCGGCCGCCCTGGTCACCTCGGTCACCGGTGGCGCCCGGGTCAATCCGTACGCCGGCCCAGCGCGTCCAGCTCGCGCAGTACCGGAGTGCGGTTGATGACCTGGGTGAAGCTGACCCGCTCGCTGGCCGCGGTGAGCGCGGCGAGCCCGGCGAACAACACGGCCCGCCCCGCCGTGCCGGTACCGGCGGCGAGCGCGGTACCCAGTAGCGCGCCGAGCGTGTTCGCGCCGGCGTCGCCGAGCATGATCTTTTCATCGAGGTCGGCCGGCAGCAGGCCGGCGGCCGCGCCGGCCGCACCGGCGGCAATCCCCGCCCCCCGGCCGCTGGCCGCGGCGATCGGCGTCGCGACCAGCAGGCCGGCCTTGAGTGCCCGGCCGGGGCGCAGGTCGAGCAGGTTGAGCAGGTTGGCGGTACCGGCGATGACCCCGGCGCCGAGGAGCACGTCGACCGCCATCCGTACGCCGCGACCACGACCGCGCCGGACCGGACCGCCGACGTCGAGCAGCGCCGCGGCTGCCAGCCCGCTCGCCCCGACGCCCACAACCTTGATCAGGCCGCTGGTGACCCGGCCCTGTGCCAGGGCCGTCAGGTGACCGCGGAAACCCTTTGCTGCGTGCCCGGGTCGACCCCCGACGAGGTCGTCGTAGAAACCCACCAACCCGGCACCCGTACCCGCCACCATGACGGCGGCACGCAGCCGCCCGCCTGTCCCCCCGCGGACCGGGCCGCCGGCACCCGCGGCGGCGGCGGCGGTGGCACCGAGCGCGAGGGCGGGGCCGCCGGCAAGGCTGACCGTCCGGCCACGGTAGTTGGTACGCGTCAGCGGACCGCCCGCTGCTGTCTCCGCCGCCGACCTCGTCGCGGCCGACCTCGTCGCGGCCCACCTCGTCGCCGCCAGCGCCTGGCGGGCGGCGAGCGCACCGAGGCCGGCGACGACCAGCCGGCCGACCGGACTACGAGCCACTGGACCTGCTCGGGGCCGGTTTGGGCAGCAGCGACACCGCCCCGTTGCCGATGCCGTAGTGCCCGCTGCTGCCGTTGAAACGCTCGGCGAGCGCGAGGGCGACGACCAGCCGCCCCTGCGGGGTGGCGACGTCATCGACCGTGGAGATCGTCTTCGTCAGCACCGGGTCGCGACGCACCACGCTCACCGCGTTGCCGTCGGTACCCACGCCGTCACTGGCGATGACCAGTCTGGCGACCTTGTTGAGCTGATCGGCGATGGTGACCACGGCGGCGTTGCGCTTCGCCGCGTCGCGGTCGACGTACGGCGCGCCGATGAGCATGACCACCGCCTCGGCCGGGCCGGTCGGGTCGCCGGTGACGATCGTCCAGCCACCCTGGGCGTACGCGCTGAGCACGGTGCGGCGCTGGTCGTCCGGTACCGCGCTCTGGGCCGCCGGGCGGTCCAGCAGCACCGCCGCGAGCAGCGCCATCGAGGTCTCCACCCCGTCGGTGTTGGCGGTTGCCGGTTCGCTGACCCCCACCGGCCGGGTGATCGTGGCGAGATCGAGCAGCTGGGAGTTGTTCGTCGGATCGGTGAACTTGTCCTGTATCTCCACCTGCGCGGTGATCTTCGCGCCGCCGATCTGAAGCATCGCCGCGACGTCCTTGACGTAGCCGCTCGCCGCCGGCAGTGCGATCAGCATGACGCGCCTGCTCTTGAGCTTGTCCGCCAACATGATCGGAGCGGCGTCGGTGGCGAACTGCTCCTGCGTGTTCGCCTCGTCCTTGAGGTGATTGACCTGGTCACGGTACTGCTGATTCTGCCGGCTGATGCCGTTGACCTGGTCGTTGAGCGCGTCCACGGCCGGGCCGTTGAGCGCCGCCGTACCGACGACGAGACCGATCGCCAGCGCGAGAAAGACGGCGGTCAGGGAGACAACATGGTACCGAAAGTTGATCACTGGGTTGAAAACCTTCGATCAAGAGAATATCGAGAACATCAAATTGTCCCACCACTCGGCCACCACGCCGAGGTAGGCCTTGCCGACGGTGGAGACCGCCACCGCGGACGCCATGGCGGCGATCGCCGACAACACAAGCAGCAGCAGCGACGAACCGGACATGCTGTGGCGGTACAGCCGGCTGACGCCCTTGGCGTCGACCAGCTTGCCGCCCACCTTGAGCCGGGTCAGGAAGGTCGACGCCATGCCGCCCCGGCCCTTGTCCAGGAACTCCACCAGGGTGGCGTGGGTACCCACCGCGACGATCATCGTCGCGCCCTTCTCGTCGGCCAGCAGCATCGCGATGTCCTCGCTGGTGGCCGCCGCCGGGAAGGTGGTGGCCACCAGACCGAGCTGCTGCACCCGGGCCAGCCCGGGCGCCCGCCCGTCCGGATAGGCGTGCACCACGACCTCCGCGCCGCAGCGCAGCACGTCGTCGGAGACGGAGTCCATGTCACCGACGATCATGTCGGGCGTGTACCCCGCCTCGACCAGCGCGTCGGCGCCGCCGTCGACCCCGATCAGCACCGGCTTGAACTCCCGGATGTACGGCCGGAGTACCTCCAGGTCGGCCCGGTAGTCGTAGCCACGCACCACGATCAGGCAGTGCCGGCCGGCGATTCGGGTGTCCACATCGGGCACGCCGACCCCGTCGAGCAGCAGGTCACGCTCCTGGCGTAGGTACTCCATGGTGTTCGCGGCGAAGGCCTCCAACTGCACCGACAGGCCCTCCCGGGCGTCGGCCATGGCCTTCGCCACCGTCTCGGCGTCCTGGCGGCGGCCCTGCGCCACCGGTTCGCCGTCGCACAGCACCGTGTCGCCGTCGACCCGGGCGAACTCGCCCTCGTGCAACCGGTCGAACAGCTCCTCGCCGAGGTCGTCGACGAGCGGGATGCCGGCCTGGATGAGCACCTCCGGGCCGAGGTTCGGGTACCGGCCGGACACCGACGGTTTCGCGTTGAGCACCGCCGCGACACCCAGTGCCACCAGCGAATCGGCCGCCACCCGGTCGAGGTCGACATGGTCGATGACGGCGATGTCGCCCGGCCGCAGCCGGCCGACGAGCCGCTTGGTACGCCGATCGAGTCGCACCGCGCCGGCGATCACTCCCGGCTCGGCGGGTCGGGTCCGGCGCAACGTAGGCATTCGCATCGTCAACCATCCTGGCACGTCACCGCCAGTCACAGCGTCGCGACATGCGCGTCCGGTCAGCTGCGCGTGTCCCGGCCTGGTCAGCCGCGCTTGTCCCGGCCCGGTCAGCCGCGCTTGTCCCGGCCGGTCAGCCGCGCTTGTCGCGCTCCGCGACGGCCAACAGCTCCTCGGCGTGCGCGATACCCAGGTCGGAGTCGGGTAGCCCGGCCAGCATCCGGGCCAGTTCGCGCGCCCGATCGGTCTCCTCGACGGTGGTGACGCCGCTCGTCGTCACCGCGCCGCCCACGTTCTTGGCCACCACGAGATGCCGGTCGGCGAACGCCGCGACCTGCGGCAGATGGGTGACGACCAGCACCTGGTGCCCGCGTCCGAGCCGAGCCAGCCGTCGACCGATCTCGATCGCGGCCCGGCCGCCGACACCCGCGTCGACCTCGTCGAAGACCAGTGTCGGTGGACCGCCGACGCCGGCGAACACCACCTCGACGGCGAGCATCACCCGCGACAGTTCACCGCCCGACGCGCCCCGCTGCAACGGCAGCGCCGGCGCGCCCGGGTGCGCGTGCAGCCGGAGTTCGACCTCGTCCGCGCCGTCGCCACCGATACCGCATTCGGTGCCCGCCACGACCAGCGCCGGCTCGCCCCGCCCGACCGGACGCGCGGCCACGATCACCTCGATTCGGGCGTGCGGCATCGCCAGGCCGACCAGTTCGACGGTGACCGCGTCGGAGAACCGACCGGCCGCCTCCCGGCGGCCGGTCGACAGCACCGCGGCCAGCTCTGCGACCTCGCCAGCCAGCCGGGCGCGTTCGCGGTCCAGTTCCTCCAGCAGCTCGTCGGAGGTATCCAGGTCTGCCAGCCGGGCCCGGGCCCGGTCGGCCCACGCGATCACCCCGTCGACGTCCTCGGCGTACTTGCGGGTCAACCCGCGCAACGCCGCCCGCCGTTCGTACACCCCTTCCAGGCGGGCCGGATCGGCGTCCAACCCGTCCAGGTAACTCGACAGCTCCGCGGCCACGTCGGAGACGAGCGTCGCGGCCTCGACCAGCCGCCCGGCCAGCTCACCGAGCCCGCGGTCGACGCCGGCCTGTGCCGCCAACCGGTGGCGCGCGGCACCGATCAGCCCGGTGGCGTCCGGTGGTGCCTCGCCGACCGCGTCCGGCCCCCCGGCCAGCTCCTGGTACGCGGCCTGGGCCGCGGCGCGGAGCCCTTCGGCGTGCTCGAGTCGCTGTGCCTCCTCGCGCAGCGCGGAGTCCTCACCGGCCTGCGGATCCACCCTGGTGATCTCGTCGAGGCCCAGCCGCAGCAGGTCGGCCTCCTGGTTGCGCTCGCGGGCGTTGCGTCGCCGGTCGGCCAGATCCTCCTCGGCGCCGCGCCACTGCGCGTACAGCTCCTGGAAGCGGCCGAGCAGCTTCTCGTGTTCCGGCCCGGCGAACCGGTCGAGCGCGGCGCGCTGCTCCGCCGGGCGCAGCAGCCGCAACTGGTCGGACTGTCCGTGTACGGCGACCACATGCTCGCCGATGTCACCGAGCACCGACACCGGTACCGACCGGCCACCGACGTGCGCGCGGGACCGGCCCTCCGCCGTCACCGTGCGGCTGAGCAGCAGCGATCCATCCTCGTCGGGCTCCGCACCGGCGTCGGCGACCCGCGCCTGTACCGCCGTGGCGGGAACACCGACCAGCCGTAGCCGGCCCTCGACCACCGCCCGGCCGGCGTCGGAGCGCACCCGTCCGGTGTCGGCCCGACCGCCGAAGAGCAGGCCGAGGCTGGTAACCACCATCGTCTTCCCGGCGCCGGTCTCGCCGGTGATCACGGTCAGACCCGGGCCCAGCGGCAGCGTGGCGTCTTCGATCACGCCGAGCCCGGTGATGCGAAGTTCCTCCAGCACAGCCAGACAGTATCCGCGGGGTGCGACACCGCGCCATCGGGCGGCCCCGCACGGACCTAGACGCCGGTGTGCCGCCAGCCCTCCACCGGCAGGCCGAACTTGGCGACCAGGCGATCGGTGAACGGCGCCGGTCGCAGCCGGACCACCCGTACCGGAAGCTGCCCACGACACACGGTCACGTTGGCGCCGGGCGCCAGGTCGAAGGTCCGTCGACCGTCACACGACAGCAGGGCGAACGTGGTGTACGGCTCCACCGCGATCCGGATCGTCGAGGTCGGCGCGGTGACCAGCGCCCGGCTGAACAGGGCGTGCGCGCTGATCGGCACGAACAGCAACGCCTCCAGTTCGGGCCACAGCACCGGGCCGCCGTTGGAGAACGCGTACGCGGTGGAGCCGGTCGGCGTGGACACCACGACACCGTCACACCCGTACCGCGACAACGGCCGGCCGTCGATGTCGACGCGTACCTCCAGCATCTTCTCCCGGGCGCCCTTCTCCACGCTGATCTCGTTGAGCGCCCAGGACCGGGCCACGATCTCGTCGTCACACTCGGCGACGACGTCGAGGGTGAGCCGTTCGTCCACCGTGTACTCACGGTTGATCACGTGTCGCATCGCCAGGTCGAGGTCGCCGATCTCAGCCTCGGCGAGGAAGCCGACCCGGCCCAGGTTGATGCCGAGCAGCGGCGCACCGAACGGCCGGGCCAGCTCGGCGGCGCGCAGCACGGTCCCGTCGCCGCCCAGCGCGAACACGATCTCCACGCCGTCGGCGGTGTACGGGCCGGTCACCGCCTCGGTACCGGGCAGGTCGAGCTGGAGCGCCTCCTCGGCGAGGACCCGTACCTTGAATCCCGCCGCCAGCAGGTCCCGCGTGACGGTCTGGGCCGGTTCGAAGTTCCTGCGTCGTCCGGTGTGCGTGACCAGCAGCGCCTCACGGCTCATCGCCACCTCCCCAGTCCGCTACGCGCCGCACCGTCTCCTGGTTCACGGCCGGCGCGTCGCGCCGCAGCCACAGGAAGTACTCGACGTTGCCCGACGGGCCGGGCAGCGGGCTCGGTGTGACGCCGGCCACGCCCAGCCCGAGGGCGGCGGCGGCCGCGGCGACGTCCAGGACGGCGCTCGCGCGTAGCGCCGGCTCGCGCACCACCCCACCCGTACCCACCCGCTGCCGCCCCACCTCGAACTGGGGTTTCACCATCGGGACGAGGTCGCCGTCGGGTTCGGTACAGGCCACGAGCGCCGGCAGCACCAGTCGCAGCGAGATGAACGACACGTCGGCCACGGTGACGGCGACGGGTCCGCCGATGTCGTCCGGCGTCAGGGTACGCACGTTGGTGC
>JAVHWE010000164.1:0-7866 GCA_032160285.1 Micromonosporaceae bacterium
CGGGTCGTGTCCAGGGGCCGCACACCCGGCCCCATGAGCACCTCGAGCACGCTGTGCTGTCGATGCCGGCGGTGAGCCCGGTGTCAACGCGTGGTTGCACACCGGCTTGTGCGCCCGCCCGCCCTCGCGGTGTCCCACCGTCCAGTGTGTAGTCGATGTGAGCGGCGTGCTCTGGCCGGCGATCGCGTCGTATTCCCGACACCGCCCGCCGGCGGTCCGCAGTCGCCGCCGGCGGGCCACCGGCGAACCGGTGTCCTGATAGGAACGCGCGCCAACCTGGTGATCTGCGGACGTTTGTGATGAACCATCCCTCCACAGTCGATCGTCGGGTCGGATACGTGTGCCGGGGACGACTGCGTCGCTCTCCTCTGCGGGGCCCGTCACTCAGTGCTAGATTTCGATCAGGATCAGCCGTGGGTCGGGAGGTGAGTCGTGCGCCGCTATGTCGCCGCTGTCGCGGCTCACCACGTCGTCCGTCTCCTGCTCCTGGCCGGTGCCGTGGTGGCGGCGTACCTGGTGTTCGGCCTGCTGGACCGCGCGGCCTACGCCGACGCGGGAACCTCCGATGTGGCCGCTGGTGATATCGCCGGTACGCGGTCCGCGGGCGAACCCGACCACGCCGCGGCCGCCGGCGGTACGCCTTTGTCCGCTGGCGCGAAAACCGCCATGTCGGCAACGAACATCCCAACCCCGGTCATCCCAGCGGTGGCGGCGTCGCTCGACGACCCCGCCCCGTCGAGCGATAAGGCACGTGACGCGGAAAGTGCCATCTCGGGAACGAACCTCCCAACCCCGGCCATCCGAACAGCGCCGGTCACACCCGCGCCCGCCGCGGTCGTGCCGCAGCCCGCCGTGCCGCAGCCCGCCGTGCCGCAGCCCGTCGTGCCGCAGGCCGCCGTGCCGCGGCCGGATAGCCCGCTCGTGCGATCCGTGGCACCGCTGCCGGACGTGCCGCAGTCGGCGGCTCCGCCGGTGACGAATCTACCGTCGCGGCCGGACGTCGCGGTCGACGCACCACCGATCATCGAAGTCGACCCGCAGCCGATCACGGGTGTCGCCCCGGATCCGGTCATCGATGTCGACCCGCAGCTCCTTGACGTCGCCCCGGAGCCGGTCGTTGATATCGATCCGCCGGTTATCGACGCGGTGACGCCGACACCGGTGAGTGGGGAGGTTTCGACGCCGGTGGTTGATCCGGGTCGGGTTTCCGAGGTGGATCCCGTGCTTGATCCGGCTCCCACTTCTGACGTCGACCCGGGTGTGGTACCCGTACCTGATCCGGGTCCGGTTCCTGATGTCGGTCCAGGTGCGGTTCCCCCGCTCGAGCCCGGGGTGATTCCCCCGCTCGAGCCCGGGGTGATTCCCCCGCTCGTACCTGGGGTGGCTCCGCTCGAACCGGGTGTGGCTCCGGATGTCGATCAGGCTCCGGTTCCTGGCGTCGATCCGAGTCTGATTCCGGTGGTCGAGCCGATTCCGATCCCCGCACTCGATCCGGTCCCGGCGCCGGTCGCGGTCCCTGAGCCCGGCCAGACGCCGGCCGCCGAGCCCGACCAGAGCCAGGCCCCTGAGGCCGGTCCGATCCATGTTTCGGCACCTGGCGAGGTCGCGGCGCCGGAGATCGGTCCGATGCCGGCCGCTGAGCCGGGCCCGATCGCGGCCGCCGAGCTCTGCCGGATGCCGGGTCCCTCCGTCGCCGCGGCCGCCGGTAACCCGACGAGTCCCGCGGCGTCCGGGGTCCATTCCCGGGCCGTCGGGTCACCGGCCGGCGGTCTGCCGGCCGCCGGCGTCAACCTGCTGGTCCGACCGGACAGCTCGCCGGGCCCCGCGCGGCCCGAGGACCCACCGTCCCAGTCCGCCGACCGCACCGCCGGTGTCGAGCGTGCCCGCGGCGCGTCTGGAGACAGCTCCCCGACGATGGCGACGATGCCGTCGTCGTGGCTGCCCGAACCCGCGTCGGGGCGTGCCTCGGCGGTCGCCGCTCCCGCGGCCCGTGAACGTATCACCGCACTCGCCGGACCTCCCAGCTAGCCGCATCCGCCCCCGTCCGGGGGAGATGCAGCACGCCGCCGCCACCGGTGTCGATTCCCGCTGACGGCCAGTCGCCGGCTCTCTGGGCATGCTCCGGCCCTCTCGCGTCCGCACCATGCCGGATGCCGGCGTCCCACCGAAGCTTTGACCCTGGCTGGGAGGCCATTGTGATACGCATCCTGCTCGTTGAGCCCATGAATCTCTTACGTGGCGCACTCGCCGCCGTCCTGTCGCTCGAGGATGACCTCGACGTGGTCGCCGACCTCAGTCGCCTCGACGAGGTCCTCGCCATGGCCCGCGCGGTGCCGCCGGACGTCGCCATCATCAACATCGACCTGCTCGCCGACGACGGCCTCGGTACGGTCGCCCGTCTGAACGCGGAGCTACCCGACTGCGCCATTCTGGTGCTGGCGGGTGTCGACGCGCCGGGACGACTGAGCCGGGCACTGGACGCTCACGTACGCGGCTTTGTCGGCAACCAGTCCGTGCCGTGCGAACTGGTGTGCGCCATCCGGCGACTCGCCAGCGGTGAGCGGGTCATGGACGCGAACCTCGCGGTTGCCGTCCTGGGTGCGTCGCGCAACCCGCTGTCGCCGCGGGAGCGTGACGTGCTCAGCGTCGCCGCGTCCGGGCTGCCGTCGCGTGAGGTCGCTGCCAAGCTGCACCTGACCGCAGGTACCGTGCGCAACTACATCTCAGCGATCCTCCGCAAGACCGGTGCCCGCAACCGGTTGGAGGCCATCCGCATCGCCGAGGACGCGGGCTGGCTCGAATGAGAGGGAGTCGTTCCAGTGACCGACCAGGTCGCGGTAGAGCGGGGACGTCATGCGCAGCGAACGATCGGTGCCCAATGTCGCGGCCGCGCCGTCCATCAGCAGGATGCGGCGCGCCCGCAGCGCCGAGCTGACCCGGTGGGCCACCACGACCAGGGCGCCGTGGCGGGCGGCGAACGCATGCTCGGCGCGGGCCTCGCTGGCCGCGTCCAGATGACACGTGGCCTCGTCGAGCAAGACCAGCGGAGCGGGGGACAGGTACGCCCGGGCCAGCGCCACGAGTTGGCGCTCGCCCGCCGACAGGGCGTCCGGCGCGACCCGGGCGCGGTAACCGCCGAGCCGCTCGACCAGGCCGCGCAGGCCGACGGCGTCGACGGCGCGGTCGATGTCGGCGACGGCGGCGTCCGGCCGCAGGTAGGTGAGGTTGTCGAGCAGTGTGCCGGTGAACAGGTAGGCCTCCTGCGGGATGAGCACCCGGCGGCCGGCGAGCGTACCGACATCGAGCAGGGCGGTCGGCGCACCGCCCAGGCGTACCTCGCCCCGCTGCGGTTGCAGCGTGCCGGCCAGCAGTCCGACCAATGTGGACTTGCCGATACCGCTGGGGCCGACGATCGCGAGATAGTCGCCGTCGCCGATGTCCAGGTCCAGGTCGCTCACCACCGGCTCGGCGCGACGGCCGTAGGAGAATGTGACGCCGCGCAGCGTCACGTCCGATCCGGACGGTCGCACCGGTGAGCCGCCACGGTCGGACACCGGTTCGGACGCGCTCGCGCGCAGGATGCGCTCGACCGTCACCGCGAGCCGCACGCCGCCGCCGCCGATCCCGCTGACAAGCGTATTCAGCGCCGGCTGCACCCCGTGCAGCAGGTACGTCAGGGCGCCGAGAACGGCACCGACGGTCAGCCCCCGGCGCACCAGCCAGGGCGCGGAGAGCAGGACCAGAACCAGCGGCAGCCACCCACCGACGGCCAGGCACAGCCCCCGCACGGCGGTCATCTTCACCACCGCCCGTTCCGCCGTCGCCTGCCCCTCGACGGGGACGGTGATTTCGGCGGCCATCCGGCTCTCGGCTCCACACGCGACGATGTCGCGCAGACCGGAGAAGGCCGCGCCGGCCCGATCTGCCAGGTACTCGTCGGCCAGCACGTAGGCGCGCTGCCGCCGGACCATCGCCGGCAGCGCCGCGGCGAACGCCACCAGGCCCAGCAGCATCGGTACCGAGACGATCAGCGCGACCAGCGGCGCGAGCGACACCAGACCGAGCAGGGCGCTCGCGACCGCGAACAGGAACCCGCGCGTCGTCATGATCAGGCCGGCGAAGGTGTCCCGGACGATCTCCACCTGATGGGTCAGCCGGGCCACCGCCGCGCGGTCGACGCTGCCGGCCGCCGCCCGCCGCAGCGTACCGGCGACAACGTGGCGTACCAGGTCGTCGCGGAGCGGTTCGGCGAGGTCGGCGAGGCAGCGGTAGGTGTTGCGGGTGCCGACCGCGCCGACCACGACGGTCGCCGCGAGCAGGCCCAGCCAGCCGAGCCCGGTGGCCGGTCGCCCGGCGACGAACCCGCGATCCACGGCGTGCGCGATTGCCTGTCCGGACAGGATCGCCGGCAGTGCCTCGACGAGTGACCACCCGGTCAACCGGGCCAGTTCGCGGGGATGCCGGCGCAGAAACATCAGCAGGAATCTCACCGGGTGGCCCCCTGGAACAGGGCGCGGTAGCCCGGGTCGTCCCACAGCACGTCGTGCGGGGCGCAGGCGCGCAGTCGCCCGCCATCGAGCCAGACGACCAGGTCGGCGCTGGCGGCGGTGGCGGCCCGGTGGGTGACCACGAGTCGGGTACGGCGATCGGCATGTCCGACCAGTGCCTGGAACACCTCGTACTCGGTGACGGTGTCCAAACTGGACGTGGCGTCGTCGAGGATGAGCAGCCGTTCGGCCCCCAACGCCCGGGCCACGCCGAGCCGCTGCGCCTCGCCACCCGACAGCGGCGCGTCGGCCAGCCGGGTGTCGTAGCCGGCGGGGAGCCGGTCGACGACGGCGTCGACCCGGGCGGCCCGGGCGGCGGCGCGGGTCAGTTCCGGGCTGTCGCAGCCGGGCCCGAGCGCGATGGCGTCACCGACGGTACGACCGACGAGCACCGGCCTGGCGAAGGCGTGTCCGATGGCCCGACGCAAGGCGTCGTGGCGCAGCCGTCGCAGCGGCACCCCGTCGAGGGTGACCTCGCCGGAGTCGGGGTCGAGGAGCCGGCCGGCCACCGCGGCCAGCGTCGACTTGCCGGCGCCGGAGCTGCCGACCACCGCTACGGTCGCGCCACCCGGTACCACGAGGTCGATGCGGTCGAGCACCGGCGGGTGGCCCGTGCCGCCGGGGTGGCGCACGGTCACCGCGCGCAGTTCCAGCCGACCCGCGGCGGCGGGCAGGTCCGCCTCGCCGTAACCGTTGCCGGGTTCGCCGAGTACCTCGGCGGTACGCCGGCTCCCGGCGCGGCTGCGGGCGATCCGCCCGAGCACACCGACGACGCTGCCCAGCCCGGCGCCGAGGGTGGCGTACTGCAGCGCGGCCAGCAGCGCACCGGGGGTGAGCCGGCCGGCGGTCAATGCCCAGCCGGCCACGCCGACGACCGCCAGTTGAAGCAGCGGCGCCACCACCGCGCCCTGGGCGGCCGCCAGGCCGATCGTGTCCCAGGTCCGGGCGCCGTGGCGGCGCAGGCTCGGCAACGGCCGCAGTACCCGCCCGATTTCCTGCTCGACGGTGCCGGCGGCACCGATCGTGCGAGCTCCCACCAGGGCCTCGGTCATGCGCGCCGCGATCTCGCTCTGGCTGTGCTGGTACCGGGTCGCCGCGTCGGCGGTATCGCTCACGTACGCCCGCAGCAGCAGGGTGAGCACCACCAGTCCGGCGACGAACGTGGCGCCGAGCCACGGGTCGATGATGGTGAGCGCGACCAGGCTGCCCAGTGGGGGGACGAGGGCGGTCGCGGCGAGCACGACGGCCGCGCCGGCACCGCCGGCCTCGGTGACCTGGCTGACCAGCCGGCTCACCAGGTCCCCGGGCGGGTAGCGCCGGGTCGCCCGGGGGTCGAGCGCGAAGATGTGGCGGACCAGCGTATGCCGTAGCCGGGCCGTCGCGCGCGCGGTGCTCATCCCGGCGGCGAGATCGGTCAGGACCTCGGTGGTCGCGATCACGACGACGAGCCCGATGGCGGCCACCAGCCAACGCGCCGGTTGACCGTCGCGTGCCAGTACGGCGTCGACCGCGCGGCCCAGGGTGGCCGGCAGGAGCAGGTCCGCCCCCGCGGTCAGCAGGGCGGTCACCGCCAGCCCGACCGTCCAGGGACCGCCGTGCCGGGTCGCCCGGATCAGCAGCCGGTCACCGTCCGATATGGACATGACACCTCCTTGGCCGCTGTCGGTGGCACGTCAAGACGTGTGCGCGGCCCCGGATCGGCGGGTTGACGCGATCCAGGGCCGCACGGAGGTACACTCGTCAGTTACAGGTCGTGACGCTGAGCGAGCTGTCGCCGCAGAGCAGCAGGCTTGCCCGGCTGCCGCCGCCGCCGTTGAAGTCAACCTCGGTGGACAGTTCCATTCCCTGCAGGTCCATGAGAGCCATGTCGTTTCACCCTTCTCGGTACAGTCGTGAACTTCGGATTTTGTCAGTTACAGGTCGTGACGCTGAGCGAGCTGTCGCCGCAGAGCAGCAGGCTTGCCCGGCTGCCGCCGCCGCCGTTGAAGTCAACCTCGGTGGACAGTTCCATCCCTTGCAGATCCATGAGAGCCATGTCGTGTCACCTCCCTCCGTGGTCGGTGGGGGTGTTGCCCCCCGTGTGGGTCGGAAAGTCGTGGGGTACCGCGCCGGTCGTCGCCGGCCTTGCCGGTGCCGTGAGGAACGGGAGGTCCACCGGCTTGTCGTGCAGCGCGGTACCGAGGGCGAGCAGTACACCGGCGGTTCCGGTCGCGAGATCCATCGACAGTCGCAGCAGCTGGTCCCCGGTGAAGGCGAGCCCGCCGCCGTACGGCACCGCGTGCCAGGCCAGGTTGCGTAGCTGGGTGCGCAGGTTCTCGCTGCCCGGTTCGCGACGGGCGAGGTACCGGATGATCCCGGCCCGGCCCGCGAACAGGCCCGACTGTGCGTAGAACGGAGAGCGGGCGGCGTTGCTGATCGCGGTGCTCGCGGCGCGCAGCCGTGGGTCGTCGCGGTAGGCCAGCACCTGCTCGACGACCACCCCGATGCCGACGCTGCCCTGGGCCAGATACGGCATGGTCCGCCAACCCTCGTTGACCTCCATCGCGCCGTCGTCGCGCACGATGCAGCGGTGGAGATCCTGGCGTACCGCCGTCGTGGCGAGCTCCAGCAGTGCCGCGTCGCCGGTCAGCTCGTACATCCGCAGGAACAGCAGCGCCGGGCCGGTCCAACCGCGGGTCAGCCCGGCGTGCGGGTGGCGGCCGCCGCTGATCGCCGCGCCGCCGTCCGCCGTCACCGGGGCTTCGTCGGTGGCCACGTCGACGAGGCGCTCCGACAACAGGTCGGTGGCGCGTCGAGCGGCGTCGCGCAGTGCCGATTCACCGGTGGCGTTCGCCAGGTACAGCAGGTTCAGGCCGATCCCGGCCAGACCGCTCATCAGGTCCGGGCCGAGCTCCTCCCACTTCTCGTGCAGGCAGCGGTCGACGACGTCGAGCGCCTCGCTGCCGCGGCCCAGCCGGTGCAGGGCGTATGCGACACCGTGCAGGCCGTCGTAGAAGCCGAGCCTGGACCCCGACTGCGGGTTCAGGGCCCGCCGCACGAGCCAGTCCTCGAAATCGGGGTACCGGCCGGCGTCGGTCACGTCAAGGGCGTACAGCACACCGGCCGCGCCGTAGGCGAGGTTGAGGCCGCCCGAATGGAACTGTTCGATGTCCCCGGGGAACAGCCGGTCGTCGCGGTCCGGCGTGGCGCTGGCCACGATCGCGTCGGCGAGCTGCCGCCGTACGGCGGTCCACCCGGCCGTGTCGGGCTCGAATTGAAGCGATCTCATCGCCGCGGTGTCCGGTTCGGATCGCGGGCCCGCCGACATGGTCGTCGGCGG
>JAVHWE010000165.1:0-3545 GCA_032160285.1 Micromonosporaceae bacterium
CACCCGTGAACGCGCTCTCCCGGCCTCCGATCGCCTCCGGCAGACCAAAATTCTCGATTTTTGGAAAACTCGAGGGTTTAACTTTCCGTTGGTCCACGATCATCAACGCGTCATATCGCGTAGCCACAACAAATCCGTCGTGACCGACGGCGATTCGCTATGCCCGCCAACCGATCGCGAGTGCGTGAACTGCGGAAAGGCGCTCATTACATGACTCTGTCACGACCCGGCGAAGATGGTCCGGCGGCGATCCGAAATGGGGTCGGCGCGCAGCCGCGCGTGAGGGCGCACATGGAATAAAGGCGAAAAATCGGAACGAAAAGGCAGTTACACTATCGACAGAGCTCTATTGACACGGACCCTAACGGGTTCCACACTAGCCGCGCAGGACCAACGCATCGCCAATAGTCAGGGTCCTGGCAGCCACTTAAGAGTTTCTAAAGGAGAGCTCTGCCCACGTCCCGCGCTCCCGCGCTGCCCGTGCCGCGCCAGTCACGCGGCATACGGCCAATCGCCAGCGATCAACAAACTGACCGGTCTTCAGACCGAGCAGATCGCGGGAGAACGGGCCCCCACCACACGTGCCCGTGTAGTTATCTAGGGGAAACGAATGTATCACTTCCGCCCGTCTGTCCGACTCAATCCCACACCCGCCCCGCGGCGGCGTAGGGCAGCGAAAACAGCAGCCGTATCGGCCGGTCTCGCCGGCGTTCTCGTCGCGTCCGTACTGATCGGAACCCAGCACGCGAACGCCGCCGTTCTCGACGGCTTCGGAATCGAGAGCATCAACGGCGCCGGCAACAACGTCGCCCACCCCACCTGGGGCCAGACGAACACGCCGTACACCCGCGTCGCGCCCGCCCGGTACGCCGACGGCCGCAGCCAGATGGTCGCGGCACCGAACAGCCGCGTGATCAGCAACCGGATCTTCAACGACAGCAACCAGAACGTCTTTTCCGAACACCGCATCACGCAGTGGGGCTGGACCTGGGGGCAGTTCCTCGACCACACCTTCGGGTTGGCCGAGGGCGGCGGCCCGGCGGCGAACATCGCGTTCGACAAGTCGGACCCGCTCGAGTCCTTCACCAATGACCTCGGCTCCATCGGGTTCACCCGCGACGCGGCGGCCCCCGGTACCGGGACCACCAACGCGCGCCAGGCGGTCAACACGGTCAACTCGTACCTCGACGCCTCGGCGGTCTACGGGTCGACGAACGACCGGCTGGAGTGGCTGCGCGACGGGCCGGTCAACGGCAACCTCAGCGACAACGGCCCAACGCTCATGCTGCCGAACAACTTCCTGCCGCGGGCGACCGCGCGGGGTAACGCGGCGACCGCGCCAACCATGGCCACCGACGGCCGGCTGGCCGCCAACCCGGCCAAGCGCATGGTCGCCGGCGACGTCCGGGCCAACGAGAACATCGCGCTGACCGCCACCCAGACCCTGTTCGCCCGCGAGCACAACCGGATCGTCGGGCTCCTCCCCGCATCGCTCAGCTCGGAGGAGAAGTTCCAGATCGCCCGGCGGGTCGTCATTGCCGAGCAGCAGTACATCACCTACAACGAGTTCCTGCCCTCGATGGGCGTGAGCATCCCGGCCTACACCGGATACAAGTCCAATGTGAACACCAGCCTGACGACCGACTTCGCCACGGTCGGGTACCGGGCGCACAGCCAGATCCACGGTGAGTTCGGGGTCGCGTTCCAGCCGGGGCACTACACCAACGCTCAGCTCGACCAGATGCGGGCGATGGGCATCGAGGTGAACCTCGCCGGGGCCGACTCGGAGCTGGTGATCCCGCTCGGCGTTGCCTTCTTCAACCCCGACGCCGTGCCGCTGGTCGGTGAGGCCGAGATCCTCAGCGCCCTCGCGGAGTCGGAGTACAACAACGACGAAATGATCGACAACCAACTGCGCAGTACCCTGTTCCAGATCCCGGTCCCCGGAAACGAGGGCTGCCTGGACGGGCCCACCATGCCAAAGTGCTTCAAGGGCGTGTCCGACCTCGCCGCGATCGACATCGAGCGTGGCCGCGACCACGGCATGGTCAGCTACAACCAGCTGCGGCAGGCGTACGGTCTGGCGCCGAAAACCTCGTTCACCGCGATCACCGGCGAGTCGACGGACGCCTTCCCGCGCGACCCGGCGCTGACCCCCGGTAACGAGAACAACGACCCGAACAGCATCGATTTCATGAGCACGAAGGACATCGCGGGCAACCCGATCGCATTGGGCGAGGCCAACGGCGCGACATCCGGCGTGAAGCGCACCACCACGGCGGCCCGGCTGCGCGCGACCTACGGCGGCAACATCAACGCCGTCGACGCGTTCGTCGGCATGAGCGCCGAGAAGCACCTGCCGGGTAGCGAGTTCGGCGAGTTGCAGCAGGCCATCTGGGCGCGGCAGTTCACCGCGCTCCGTGACGGTGACCGCTTCTTCTACGGCAACGACCCGGCGCTCGCGCTCATCAAGAGCCAGCTCGGTATCGATTTCCACACCACGCTGGCACAGGTGGTCTCCCGGGACGCCGGCACGCCGCTGGCGAACATGAACGACAACCTGTTCCTGGTACCCGATGACGACCTGCCGGCCGCGACCTGCAGCGTCGACTACACGATCACCAGCAGCTGGAACCACCAGTTCCAGACCAACTTCAAGATCACTAACACCGGCACCCAGCCGCTCAGCAGCTGGACGATCGGCTACCAGTTCGCCAATGGACAGCAACTGAGCAACCAGAGCTGGAACGGCGCCTTCTCGCAGAGCGGTAACACGGTCACCGTCAGGAATGCCAGCTGGAACGGCACCCTGGCGCCCGGAGCGTCGCTGGATGGAGTCGGCTTCATCGGCTCCTGGGACAATGCGGCGAATGGGCTACCGCCCAACTTCGCCCTGAACGGGCAGCGGTGCGCGCGGGAGTAACCACCCCGCATCTCACCGTCGGGCGGCGGTCGGCGGGTCCGGGAAACCGGGCCTACCGGCCGCCGCCGGCGCGTGCTGGCAACCGACCGGGCGTACCCACTCAGGCGGTTGCGTATCCGCGCGGGTCGGGCGCGCCGAGCCGGGCGGCGTCCGCGGTGGCGTCGTCGGGCATCCGCTGCGACTCCCGCTCCGCGGCCACCCGGGCCAGGTAGTGGTCGACCTCGCGCCGGCGGGTCGCGGCACCCCAGCCGAGCACCCGACCCATCACCAACGCGGCCTCCGGTGCGCTCGCCGCACCGCGGTGCGGCGTCTCGATCGAGATCCGGGTACGGCGGGCCAGCGCGTCCTCCAGGTGCAGCGCACCCTCCGCCAGTGCCGCGTACGCGATCTCCGCGGCCAGGTACTCCGGCGCGCCGGCCAACGGCCGGGCCAGTGTCGGATCCCCGGCCAGCAAACTGAGCAGTTCACCGCTCAGCGACCCGTACCGTTCCAGCAGGTGCTCCACCACACCGACCGACACGCCGTGTCGGCGGGCGAGGTCGGCCCGGTTCGTCCAGACGTGGTGGTAGCCGTCGGCCCCCAGCAACGGCAGGTCGGCCGTGCGGGAGTTGGCTACCAGCCC
>JAVHWE010000210.1:0-4132 GCA_032160285.1 Micromonosporaceae bacterium
TGAACTCAACGACAGCCTGCGCCGCATCATCGACGAACAGACCGAGCCCTGGGGCATTAAAGTCACCACTGTCGAAATCAAAGACGTCGAAATCCCGGAAGCAATGCAACGAGCGATGGCCCGGGCGGCCGAGGCAGAACGGGAACGACGCGCCAAGATCATCTCTGCTGAGGGCGAATTCCAGGCATCACAGAAGCTGCTCGACGCGTCCGAAGTGCTCAGCCGCAACCCCGCCGCGATGCAGCTGCGCTACCAACAAACACTCGTCGAGCTCGGCGGTGAGAAGTCGACCATCGTGTTCCCGCTCCCGCTGGACCTACTCGCCCCCTTCCTGAAACTCCCAACGGAGGAGAACGGGCCCGCCTGACCCGGTCTCTGGTACAACAACGGCACTCGACGCCTCCGTCGGCCGGCGCCCCCCACCTAATCGCTGTGTGAAGGTCTGGGCATTTACCGGCGTCGACCAAGCGCAGCTTCATCCAACAGATGTGACAGCGCGGCCTGTTCAGCTAACGCCAGCAACGGGATCGGGCCCACGTGCGATACGAGATTGTCTTGTCGAACCCCGCGCTGTTCGTGCGCCAGGCATGAGATCCTTGCGCCGAGTGTGTCCTCCGAGCCGCGCCGACCTGGGTTCTAGACAAACCCGATCATCGCAGCTCAGAGGACACTCTCACCATTCCACGCGGTCATCGGCGCCGTCACAGACCGATCCGATCCACGATCGAGGCTAAGCGAGCGCGACCCTGGCGGGATCAGTCCAGCCGATACCGATGGTGCGCGGTGAGCCCCAGTTGAAGTTGATGCCATCGATGTTCGGGTACGCACGTAGGGTGCCGGTGTCGTCGACAAGGATGGCTTCGGCTCGGCCATCGCCGTTGAGGTCGGCGAACCTGACCCTGGCGGGATCAGTCCAACCGATACCAACGGTGCGCGGTGAGCCCCAACTGAAATTGATACCGTCGATGTTCGGGTACGCACGCAGTTGGCCGTTGCCGTCCACCAAGACCAGTTCGGCGCGGCCGTCACCGGTCAGTGATGCTGACGTTACGGCTGCATGGGCCGGCGTCGTGGCGATCATTACGGCGGTGCCCGCTGTCAGCGTCGCAGCGATCAGACAGCGCAGTATTCGAGGCATGTGGCTAGCGGACGGGAAGGCGGGTGGTTGTGGTCGCTTCATCTTTCCTTCTCTCGGACAGAGCCGGAGGCAGCGGCATGCGGCTGCCGGCCGACGATGGTGAACCAATGAACCATTGGCGCGATTCTTTGATAGATGGAGCCTGCGCCGGGCACGTACTGAATTCATCCGTGTTAGCACTGAAACATGGCTGCCGGCTTCGCAGTGTGGTGCCCGGCTCCTCATAGGTGCCGGAGCGACTGTGGACGGCCAATCGTCGGCAAAGCTCTGGGGGTTCTGTAATGCGCTGGTCGTGCCGGTTGTGCTGGGAGGAGGATGCAGCCAGGTACCGCTCGGCTCAGGAGTTGGTCGCGATGGTGGTGGATGTCCGGCTGCTCGGCGATGTCGAGGTACGCAGCGATGGCCGGGTTGTGGAGCTTGGTCATGCTCGGCGCGATGCGTGCTGGTGGCACTGCTGGTTGAGCCCAACGCGATCGAGTCGCTGAACGCCCGCTACCGCCGGGCTGTCAAGGCACGCGGGCACTTCCCCAAACTGTGAAATCGACCGCGTTCTGCTCCGGCCCGCGGTGTGACCCGTTCCCCAACTGGCCAGCAGCGCCTTGTGTTCGATCTGTCGATCGTCGTCTCGCCCGTGGACTGCCAGTCGGGTGGAGGTCAGCTGGGTGAAGTGCCTTGGTGTCGTAGGTAGGCGAGTACGGCGAGCACGCGCCGGTGTGAGCGGGGGTCGTCGGTGAGGCCGAGCTGCTGGAACGCTTTGGTGATGTGTGATTCGACGGTCCGCTCGGTAATGTGCAGTCGCGCGGCGATTGCGTTGTTCGATAGCCCTTCGGCGACGAGGCTGAGAACTTGGGTGGCGCGCTCGCTGAGGTCGTCCAACGGGTCGGCGATCCGGCGCCGGCGGAACAGGCGGGAAACGATGGTGGGGTCGACGACGGTTTCCCCGTCGGTGATGCGCCGTAGCGCGTCGATGAGGACGGCGACGTTGAAGACGCGGTCTTTGAGCAGGTATCCGACGCCTTCGGGGCGGTCTTCGATCAACCGCATGGCGTAGCTGGGCTCGACGTACTGCGAGAGAACCAGCACACCGATTCCGGGGTACGCGGCACGGATGCGGTGCGCCGCCACCAGGCCTTCATCGGTGTGGGTGGGCGGCATGCGGATGTCGACCACTACGGCGTCAGGGCGGGATGCGGTAACGATCGATATCAGGTCGTCGGCGTTGTGGGCCTGACCGACAACCTGGTGGCCTTGATCGGTGAGCAGGTGGACGACGCCTTCGCGGGTGAGCATGGAGTCGTCGGCGACGGCTATCCGCATGGGATCTCCACATGCAGGGCTTCAGCCTGGTGGGTGACGACGCCGTCACACGCGCCGATCCGGTCGAGGAGGTACTGGCTGGGGGGCGCCTGCACGCCGTTGAGGTGGAGGACGAGGGCGTCGCCCCGCAGGCTTGCGTTGATGGTCAGGCCCCCGGCTTCGGGACGGGTCGCCAGCAGGGTGTCGGTCACGACGAGATAGGCGGCCTGTTCCGTGTCCGCCGGCGGCCGCCTGTCGGGCATGGTTGCGATCCGGACCATCGGCGTGGCCTGGTCGGCCAGCGTCCAGAGGGCAGCCTCGAGGCCGGACTCCTCGAGGATGGCGGGAAAGATGCCGTGGGCGAGGTCGCGCAGCTCGGCAAGGGACTGCTGCGCCGTGTCGATCAACGCGTCCAGCGTCGCCGCTTGGTCGTCGTGGCGGGTCGGGTCGGATTGGGCCAGGCGCAGTTCGTAGAGCACCGCCAACAGCCGTTGCTGGGCCCCGTCGTGCAGGTCGCGTTCGATGCGTCGGCGGGCGCGGTCGGCGGCCGCGACGATGCGTCGTTGCGAGGCGCGCAGGTCCTCCAGGTGGGCCAGCAGTTCCGCATCCAGCCGCTCGTTGTCGATGGCGAGCAGGGCTGCGGATCCGACCCGTTGGCGCAGTGCGCGGTCGTCGAGGATCTCTCGCTCGTGGGAGACGACGGCCAGTGGGTCGCCGTCGCGGACGATGGACGTCAACGCGCGACCAGGATAGGCGTCAGGGTGGACCTGCCTGCCTGACCGGTCGACGTACCGATCGATGCGGGGCAGCCGGTAGGCGACCGTCAACGACGGGTCGCCCAGCAGCCGCGACAGCGTGCCTTGCAACGATCCTGTACCGGCCGGCCTGTCGAGCTGGTTGAGCAGCGTGCGGAGTGCGGTGTTGCGCCGGCGACGGTGCCAGAGGAACCACAGCACGCCGGCGGTGAGTGCGGTGAGGGTGGCTGCGCGGGCCAGGAACAGTCTCACGTACAGGTCGCGGTCGGGTCCCTCCGCCGGGTCGGCGAGGCGTGCCACGGCGTAGGCGGCCTCCAGTGCGCAGGCCAAAGCGGCCGGGACGGTGATGGGCCATCCGACCGCCCGGGCGGTCACCGTCGCGGTGGCCAGCCGCCAGGTCGCCGCGACGACGGCGAGCACACCGACCGCGATGACGACGCTCAGCCCCACCTGTTCGATCAACCGTGCCCGTCCCGGATCCCCGGCAAGCAGGAATGCGTTGTCGGTGCAGTCGCTCCAGCAGTATCGGTCACCGAACGGGTCCCAGCTAATCGCGTAGCCGACGCTGGCAAGCGTGGTAAGCCCGTACGTGGCTGCGACCGCGGTGCGCCGAAACCGGCCGTGCACCCGCCCGGTCGGAGCGGCCAGCACCAGATGCGCCAGGACCGGTACGAGAAACGGCGCCGCCAGGATGCCGAGGCTACGCACCAGCGGCGGTCCACCTTCCCAGCCGACCAGCGCGGGAGCAAGCCAGGCCGCCGACGCCAGCATGCACAGCGACGACAGCCACCCGGTTCCGGGATCGCGTAGGGCCAGCCATCCGGCGGCATGAAGGCCCAACCCGGCGATGAGGAAGGCTGCCGCCGCGGCGGCGGACCCGGCGGCATATGTGGTCGTAACGCCGCTGCGCTGGGCGAGAGCTGAGATCACCGGGACGCTCCAA
>JAVHWE010000237.1:0-3086 GCA_032160285.1 Micromonosporaceae bacterium
CTCGCCGGACCCGCCGGTACGCCACTCAGCGGAGCGTGGCCGGCACCCGGTCGGGATAGGCGGCGACGACCGCGCGCCATACCACGACGGTCTCCTCCCCGGCGGCGAGCGCCTGCTCGATCGTGCGGCCGTGGAGCTGGGGGAGGACCTGATCGTGCGCGACGCTGCCCGCATACCCCGGCCCGAACACCTGCTCCAGCCGGTACCAGAAGTCGGTCAACCGCACCGTCGGCTCCTCTCGCCCGGGGGCCAGGGTACCTACCCGGTTCCCGCCGTCGTGGTACGCACACCACGGGTGGCAACGGTGCCGACCCGGTCAACCCCGGCATCCGTGTCGTCGATCCCCGCCGCGCCGACATCGCCGTCCCCGGGTACCGGCCCGGTGCGGCCGGCCGACCACCGGACCGGCGCGGCCGGCCGGCCACCGGCGCGACAATGCGGGTACGGGCCGGCGTGCGATTCTGCCGCTGGGCGGCGAAGCGGCATGGTAACCCGCTACCCGGGGGTGTGCCCGGTTATCGCATTCGTGCGGCGGCCGCTCGCGGGCTGTTTCTTGCCCAGATAGGCCAGACGAGTTTAAACGTGATATAGGTCACACTAGGTCGAGAACAATGCGCACACACAAAGGTGTCCTCGCCTCGCCCGGTGCGGTCCATCCGCTTGCGGGAAGAGAAACGAGGACACCTTAGGGGTTTACGGTCGTCAATCTGGATCGATAACAGAAAACCGATGATGCGACGGAGCGGCAGCGCTGGGCAAGCCATTTTCTGGATTCGTTCCGGAATTGTCGAATCGGTTTGCTAAACAGCCCTTCACACTGGAAACAGCGCCTGGGCGGTGGTCCGATAGCTACATTCCATCGGCCGGTTCGGGAACTGGAATGGTCCTAGAAACCGGGGCGGCGGCCGGCTCGCGGCTCGGTTGTGACGCGCATTTCGTCGCCAGTACGAGGCCGGCGGCGATGAGCACGATGTTCTTGATGACGAACTCGCCGGTCATGGTCAGCATCAGGGGGTTGCCGTGCTCGAAGGCGGCGTTGGGCTCCATCACCAGTACCAGGAAGGTGCCCGTCAGGTGGGCGACCAGCAGGACGGCGACCAGATCGAGGTGGCGTCCGATCAGCAACGCGAGGCCGAGCACCACCTCGAAGGCACCGAGAGCAGGCACGAACACGTTGGCGGGCAGGATCGGCACCGTGGCGGCGACCAGCTTGGCCACCGGTGTCGCACCGGTGATCTTGAGTGCGCCGAACCAGATGAACACGACACCCACCGAGATCCGCAGGAGCGTGACGCTGACCCGGTCGACGAGCTGGCGAAGCTCGAGCAGCCTGCCCATGAGCTCGGAGTCCGAGAGCCGGTTCGCGAACGTCACTGGCGCCCGTCGATGCATACTGCTCATTTGTCTCCCCAATCAAGGTTGCACGCCTGTCAGTCGGTACACCGCGACGTCATCGCTGGTGGGTCGTGATAGGACAGATGAGCCGTCCTCGCACCGACTGAGACCTATAGTTCCAGATTTAACAATTATTGAAACCTGGTTAAGCTTGACGAAAATACGGGCATCCTGGAGTCGATCCATATTCGTACCTACCGCGCCAAGTGACCGGATCGGCGCGGCACAATCGTCTACAGCATCGATGAAGACCAATTCAAAGTCCAGCACTTGGACCCGCCTGAGCAGGTATTCACAGCCCATTCACAGCTATGTCCACAGGCAGATGTTACGCACCCATGAACAACATGATACCGACCAACTCATCGGCATGCGCCTATCTGCTATGCGGGAGAGTGGACCCGGCAGACTAATTTTGATTCATTCTGATCTGGCCGGCTACGGGGGCGACACGGGCATCGGCGTACACGGTCGGTTCCGTGACGCCGTGGCCGACCGTGGCCGGCAACGGCAGATAACGGACATAGTGCCAGGTCACCGCCGCGCCCGCCGGCGACCGCGACGCCGCGTCGGGCGGCGGCGCCGCGCCCCGCTACGCCGAGAAGGCGGGTCGACCCGGCCGGACCGCCCGGAGCACCGCGTCGGCCAGCGGTTCGATCCCCGCCCGGTCGAGCGGGCCCACGGTGATCCGCAGCCCCGGCGCCGAGGTGAGCCGGTACAGCGATCCGGGCGCCACCGCGTACCCGTCGTCACGCAGCCGGGTCACCGCGGCGGTCTCGTCGGTCGCCGGTACCCAGATGTTGATCCCGGTCCGGCCGTGCGCGGTCAGCCCGCGCGAGCGCAGCGCGACCAGCAACTCCGACCGCCGTTCGGCATAGCTCGCGGCGGCGGCGGCCACCAGCGCCGGTACCGCCGGATCCCGCCACAGCTCGATGACGAGACGCTGCAGGATGGTCGACACCCAGCCGGTACCGAGCCGCATCCGCCCCTCGACGCGGGCTACCGTCGCCTCGTCGCCGGCCAGCACGGCCAGGCGCAGATCCGGCCCGTACGGCTTGGCGACCGAGCGGATGAACACCCATGAGCCGGTGGCGCCGCTGATCGGGTGCGGCGGTACCGGGGACAGCTCGGCCGCGTGGTCGTCCTCGATGACCAGTACCCGGGGGTGCGGCCGCAGCAGCCGCCGCAGCGCGACCGAACGGCGGCGGGTGACCGCCGCGCCGGTGGGGTTCTGGGCGCGTGTTGTGACCACGAACGCGTCGACCCCGCCCTCGAGCGCCGTCCGCAGGCCGGCCTCGGTCGGTCCGTCATCGTCCACCGGCACTCCCACCGGCACGAGCCCCAGCGCGGCGATCAGGTCGAACAGGTTGGCCCAGCCCGGGTCCTCTACCGCGATCCGGTCGCCGGGGCGTAGGTGGGCGACCAACGTCCGCTCGATCCCGTCCAGGGCGCCGCCGGTGACCGTCAGCGCCGGCGCGCGCACCGGAGCCAGCCGCTCGCGGGCCAGGTCGACAAGCTCGGGCAGCGGGCCGCAACCGGAGTAGGCGACCGGGTCGCCCGACAGCCGGCGCAAGGCCGCGCCCAGGTCGGGCAGCAGTCGCGGATCGGGTCCACCGGTCGACAGGTCCAGTACGCCCGGCGGCGCGGGCTGCGGCCGGGTCGGGCGCGACCGCAGCGGAGGCCGGGGCCGC
>JAVHWE010000240.1:0-2875 GCA_032160285.1 Micromonosporaceae bacterium
GAAGTTGCCGATGGCGACCAGCCGGCTGCCCGCCGGGTTCACGGCGAACTTGTAGACCCGCTCGGGACCGGCGTTGCTCGCGACGGATCCGGCGATCCCCAGGTTGATGTACCCGGTGTCCTTGCCGGTCGCGGGGTCGAGCGCGAGGAGCTTGCCCTTGAACGTGCCGCCGATCAGGAGCCGGCCGTTCACGATCCGGGCCTCGGTGACCTTGCCGAACAGGACCGGGTTGAACTGGGGATCCAGCGCGCCGGTGGTGGCGTCGAGCTTGGCCAGGGCGCGGCGGGTCACGCCGTTGACCGTGGTGAACTCGCCGCCGACGTAGATCGAGGATCCGGCGGGGACGATCGCCCACACGGGGCCGTTGACGGCCGGGGCGAACGAGGTCAGGGCGCCGGTGGTGGCGCTGAAGGACATGAGGTTGCTGCGGCTGGTGGTGACGGTCCGGGTGGAGTTCGAGACCGTGTGGAAGGTCCCTCCGGCGTACATCGTGCCGCCGATCTGGCCGAACGCGTAGACGGCGGCATCGGATACGGCGGCGTCGTCCACAACGTTCGGGGTGAAGTTCGCCGGATCCTCGCTGACCACCTTCGCCAGCGCGATCTGCGCGCTGGCCTGGCCCGTCAGGGGCACCGCCGACGCGAGCGCGGCCACGGCCACGAGCGCGGCGGGCGCTAAGAATCTCCGGTTTCGTGCACGAATCATCGCGGTTCCCTCCCCAGGCAGCAGGGCACGCGGCGGAGCGGGCCTTGCTGGGTGTGAGCCGCACTGCACGGGGCGACGTGGCGCGGCTGATCCTGGTCAGAATGCGTCCCGGGGATGCGTCGCTCTGTCATCCCGTTGGGCATAACGCCTCGTCCGGGGCGGCTGACCGGTCGGCTGATCCGCAGCTCAGAGGGGGTGTATCGGGGCAAATCCCGGCCGGGGGAGGACAACCGGGGGTGACACGCGACGGCCGCCCGGAGGATCTCCCGGCGGCCGTCGAGGTGGTGCGTACTGGGCTGTTGGGCTAAATGCCTACCGCCTGGGTGTGCCTACCGCCCGGCGATTGCTTATCGCCCGGCGAGCGGCTGCGGTGTCGTTCAGGGGCAGGAAGGCCAGGCCCCAGTGCTGCTCGCCGGCGAAGAAGCGGCCGTCGCTGCCGACCCACAGGCCGGCCGGGGTGACGAGGAACCGCTTGCCGCCGACCCCGCGATCCTTACCGGGATTCCAGTCGAGGACCTTGCCGGTGGCCGCGTCGACGGCCGCGATGCCCTGCCGGTCGACGGCCTGGTTGGGCACCGGGAAGTTGTTGCCGCCCGCGTTGTTCAGCCAGCGCTGGTGGCCCTGGACGTAGATGACCGATCCGGTGATCGCCAGCGAGTGGAGCGTGTCGCCGCCGGTGTAGTTCACCCAGGTCGGGGCCGTCGGGTAGGTGATGCCGGACTCGAACCGGGAGACCGCGTCACACACCGCCAGCCCCAGGTTGCCGCTCCACTGCGGCGCCCCGCCGGACCCGGTGAACGCGAAGAAGCTGCCGTCGGGGGAGAAGTCGACGTCCCGGACGTAGTCGGGCACCCCAGTGGCGATGCACGGGACCGCGATGCTGGGGTAGTACCAGGCGTTGAGCGCGGCGAACGGCCTGCCCAGGGTCAGCATGAACGCCATCGGACGCCACTGCTGGTCGACCTTGTTGAAGTTGCCGACCGCGACGAGCTTGGTGCCGGCCGGGTCGATCGCGAACTTGAGCACCTCGGGCACCCGCCCGTCGGTGGCCGGCGACACCGTGCCCGTGACCGTGATGTGCACGTACTTCGTGTCCATGCCGGTGCGCGGGTCCAGCGCCACGAGCTTGCGCGCGAAGGTTCCGCTCACGAAGAGCCGGCCCTTGGCGACCCGCATCTCGGTGATCCGCCCGTCGGCGAACGGCGGGTCGAAGTCCGGGTCGATGACGCCGGTGGTCGCGTCGAGCTTGACCAGCGCCTGGTGCGCGACGCCGTTGACCTTGCTGAACTCGCCGCCGACGTAGAGGTCGTTCCCGATGGCCGCGAGCGCCCACACCGGCCCGCCGAAGACCGGCGCGAACGGCTTGATCTCGCCCGTCGTGGCACTGAAGGCCATGAGGTGGTTCCGCGGGTAGGACGTCTTGCCGTTCGGCGTGGTGATCGTGCGGAACCGCCCGCCGGCGAACATCGTGTCGCCGACCTGCGCGAAGGCGTAGATCGAGGCGTTCTGGATGTTCGCGTCGTCGTGCACCTGCGGCGTGAAGTCAGCCGGGTTGGCACTGACGAGCTTCGGTAACGCCGGCTGCGCCTCGGCGCTGGGGAGCGTGAGCAGCCCGGCCGTCACACCGGCCGTGGCCAGGCCGGCCAAGAACCAGAGGCTCCTGCGGCGGAACGTCATCTGCGGGTCTCCTTAGTGGACTGTCGTACCGCCCGCGACGCGTCTCTGGTTCGTCCTGCGGCCACGCGAAGTCGGCCAGGGGCAAGGGGTAGCGTGGGAGGGCGTCCATTGTGTATCACGCGCCCACAACCGCTCTCGGGCGTCCGCAGCGTAGCGGGTAGCACAAGTACCCCAAAGACACCTAAACCCCGTTTAGCGGATCGCCGGGCACTGCCCCAACGAGCAGTCCTGGCGACTCCCTTTCCGGCAATTCGGGTCCTTCCGGTCACTCGGCGGACCCCCGGGAATGGCCCGGATCCGGCGCGGCGGATCACCGATCCGGTGGCGCGACCGCCGGCCGACCGGCACAGTAATTACATGACTGAGACCTCCGCGGGACAGTATTTCTGGTGCCTTCGGCATTCCCGGGTCGAGAGCGGCGATGACGTCTGCCCGGCGAAGTACCGGCTGGGGCCGTACTCCACTTCGGCCGAAGCGGAGCGCGCGCTCGATC
>JAVHWE010000259.1:0-2598 GCA_032160285.1 Micromonosporaceae bacterium
AAGCGTCGGATTCTCACGCAACCGGGTGAGACACACATCGAGTGGACGCGGCGGGTCGCCGCCGGCGTCCTGAGATACGGTGGCCGAACGGCCCCGGCCCCGCTACCGACGCCGCCGTCGCGGGGGGCGGCCGGGGTGGCGTTCAGCTCGCGAGTTTCGGAGTGACATGATCCAGCGACGCCTGCCCCGACTTCGCGACCTCGGTCCGTTGCTGCGCTTCAAACGTCCGGAGCTCGACGCCACGAAACGCCGCCTGGCGGCCGCGTTGACCATTGAGGATCTGCGTCGCATCGCCAAGCGTCGTACGCCGCGTGCGGCCTTCGACTACACCGACGGGGCGGCCGAGGCGGAGCTGTCGCTGTCCCGCGCCCGACAGGCGTTCTCCGACATTGAGTTCCACCCGGACATCCTCCGGGATGTGGCCACCGTCGACACCGGTGTCGAGGTGCTGGGTGGACCGTCGGCGCTGCCATTCGGTATCGCGCCGACCGGCTTCACCCGGATGATGCACACCGCCGGCGAGGTCGCGGGCGCGACGGCGGCCGCCGACGCCGGCATCCCGTACCCGCTGTCCACGATGGGTACCTCGTCGATCGAGGCCGTGGCGACGGCCAACCCGGCCGGTCGCAACTGGTTCCAGCTGTACATGTGGAAGGACCGGGAGCGGTCGATGGCCCTGGTCGACCGCGCGGCCAGGGCGGGCTTCGACACGTTGCTGGTCACGGTCGACGTGCCGGTCGCCGGGGCGCGGCTGCGGGACGTCCGTAACGGTATGACGATTCCGCCGACGTTGACGCTGGGCACCGTGCTCAACGCGATTCCCCGGCCGCGGTGGTGGTTCGACTTCCTCACCACCGAACCGCTCGCGTTCGCGTCGCTGGACACGTGGTCCGGAACCGTCGCGGAGTTGCTGGACGTCATGTTCGACCCGACGGTCACGTACGAGGACCTCGCCTGGATCAAAGATCAGTGGCCCGGGCGGCTTGCTGTGAAGGGCGTCCAGTCGGTCGCCGACGCCACGCGCCTCGCTGACCTCGGGGTGGACGCCGTGATCCTGTCCACCCACGGCGGTCGCCAGCTCGACCGGGCGCCGATCCCGTTCCACCTCCTGCCCGATGTCGTCCGCGAGGTCGGCGATCGCCTGGAGGTACACCTGGACACCGGCATCATGAACGGCGCGGACATCGTCGCGGCGCTGGCGCTGGGCGCGCGGTTCACCCTGGTCGGGCGTGCCTACCTGTACGGGCTCATGGCCGGTGGCCGGCCGGGCGTCGACCGGGCCATCGAGATTCTCGCCGGCCAGATCCGGCGCACCATGCGCCTGCTCGGCGCCCGCGAGGTCGGTGAGCTGGAGCCGCGGCACGTCACCCAGCTGCGGCGGCTGGTCCCGCGCTCACCTCACCGGAACGGTCACGATTGACGAGCCTGATCGGGCTACCCGTTCGACGGTAGGTGCGGCGTTAGTGTCCGTTCCTATCGGGAAAGGACCCGAATGGAGTTGAGGTTGGACCTCACGTTTATTGACGGATGCTTTTTTTGTTTTACACGAGCCTGCGATGGCGGCGTCGACGCCGGACAGGATAGGTATCGGCGCGATGTGGCCATTGTGCTTGGGTCGCCCGGTCGGGTTGTCCGCTCTCGCCGTTTCGCCGGTTTGCCAAACGCGTGCGGGGCATCGACGGCGAAACTCCGCCGTGGTTGGCCGCAAGGAGGCGATCGGTGCCCGCGCTATGGTCTCGGAGGACCTTCGCGTCCGGAGTCGGCGCAGGTCGGCCGCGCGCTGAGGCGAACCGCGGCGGCCTCCGCCGAACCTCGGGTTGGCGCCGCCACAAACGGGGATTGTGTTGTCGAATGAATCGAATCGGACCCCGCGTCGAGCGACGTGCGCCGGCTGGCGTGTTCTCGATTTTCAACGATCGCGCGCCTAAGTCGCGCCAATTGACTAATGTCAATAATGTCCGTTGTGGCGCAGTGACGCGTTAAGCATTGACGATAGACGATGACCTCTCTAACGTAGGCCCGGCGCGCGCATCATCTCATCGGCAGGCGGAAAGGAAATTCCAATGCGCAAGATGGTGCCCGTTTGTGGCGTCGTGATGACGCTTTTTGCCAGTTTACTGTTCGCTTCACCGGCGCAAGCCTCCGGTTTTCTCGACACCCCGACCGCACCGCCGACCGATAAGATCGTCATTGATGTGGTGGCGGTCAACGGTACGGGTTGCCCGGGGCACTCCGCTGAGGTGACGGTGTCCCAGGACAACACGGCATTTACCGTCATCTACAGCGAGTACCTGGCGCAGGTAGGGGTTGGCGCGAAGCCGACCGACCTGCGGAAGAATTGCCAGGTCGCCCTCGTCGTGCACGTTCCCCAAGGTTTCACGTACGCGATCGCCAAGGCCGACTACCGGGGCTTCGCGTCCGTTACGGCCGGTGCGAGCGTCATGGAGCGGGCAAACTACTATTTCCAGGGCCAAACCCCAACGCAGTTCGTGCAACACTCGTTGAGTGGTCCGTTCCTCAACGACTGGGAGACGACCGACCAGGTTGATCTCGCATCGTTGGTTTTCGCCGACTGCGGCGCGTTGCGCAACTTCAACA
>JAVHWE010000270.1:0-8713 GCA_032160285.1 Micromonosporaceae bacterium
GTGTTCGTCGCGCCGCGGTAGTCCGCCTCACCGGCCAGTCTGGCCCGAAGTCGCAGGGCAAGCGAAGACTGCTGTTCAACCAGCGACAGCGCCTGCCGCCACCGGGCCGCAAGCATCACCGAGGCGGCGGCGGTGCGGTGCTCATGCACCCACAGGCCGCCAAGACCGAGTGCCGCTTCCGCCATCACGTGCGGGTCACCCGCCCGTTCGGCCGTCAGGTAGGCCCGATCGAACCAGTGCCGGCTCCCCCGCAGATCACCCTCGTCGACCAGCAGCCGGATCCCGGTGGCGAGAAACGACTCTGCGCGGTCGATCGGTGACGCCGCAACCGACACGGATTCACCCTCGCGGATGGCGTTCCATGGCTCGGCCCCGGCGTCCGACGCCGATCGGCGGACGATCAGGACACTGTCGACACGGGTCGTCGGGATCGCCACGCCGCCCCCCGTCACCGTGACCGTCCCCGGCGACGTCGACGCGGCCGGCGCACGTCTGATGACGCCGGTCCGGACATCGACCCGAGGTCACCGCGCGCCACGTCCGTTACGCGCATGTCTACGCCGCCCCCGAGGCGGACGTTCATGTCACATCCTTGCCGGTCGCGAATACGACAGTTGTCGAGTAGCGCCGGCACGTCGGGAACGGCCACGACGTACCGGCAGGTGTCGCTTCCCGCGGTACGGGAGTTGAGTCGCTGGTGGTCATGCTGCCTGCCTCCTGGTGGTCCTGTGATGCGACGCGCCACAACGGCGTCCTCCAACGTGGAGCCTCAACGCCATCGGTCCGGACGCAACGTGGCTGTTGGCTTTCGGCTGGCACAGCGTGCCCGGCGCCGATACCGTGGCAACAGGATCCCGACCGAATCCGAATGCGCTGCTGTCGTCCGGGAACACCTGACCGGCGCAGATGGCGCGAACTGTCCCGGTGCTGACAACCGTCCGGTACCCGATCACCGACTCTGAACGCGCCCGGGACACGCACCGGGCCTGGGAGGTGGGCCTTGCCGTCGGCGCAGCAACCGGTCGACACGTTCGCGGTGCTCCCCGATCCCGGGCAGGCCAACACCCTCGACGATCTTGTCGAACGGCTGCGGTTGTTGAAGGTCTGGGCCGGTGACCCGGCCTACGAGTGGATCAAGGACCGGGTGAACGCGGCCTGGGCCGCGGCCGGCCGACCAGCCGGTGACCTCGCCGGGAAAACCACCATCGTGGACTGTTTCCGGCCGGGTCGGCGACGGTTGAACGCCGATCTCGTGCTGGCCGTGGTGCGGGCGTTGAACCCCGACGTCGGATATGTGACGCAGTGGCGACAGGCGCTGCAGGTGATCGGCGGCCGGACCCGGGCGGCGGCGCAGGTGCGGGTGCAGGACACGCTGCCGCAGGACCTGACCGGGTTCACCGGCCGCGCGGCCGAACTGGACCGACTCCGGCCGGCGCTGCACCGTGGCCGCCGCGACGGCGGTACGGTGGTGATCTCCGCGATCACCGGGATGGCCGGGGTCGGCAAGACCCAACTCGCCATCCACGCCGCGCATCTGCTCACCCGGCAGAAGCAATTCGACCGGGTCCTGTTCGTCAATCTCCGCGGATTCCACCCCGACCCCGCCCAACCGCCCGCCGACCCGGCCGCCGTCCTCGACGGCTTCCTGCGCCTGCTCGGGGTACCCGGTCACCGGATCCCGCACGACCTACCCGCCCGCACCGCCGCCTACCGCAACCGCCTCACCGGCACCCACACCCTCGTCGTACTCGACAACGCCGCCACCGCCGACCAGATCCGCCCGCTGCTGCCCGATACCCCGGGCTGCCCCACCCTGGTCACCAGCCGACGCGCCCTCACCGACCTACGCTCGGCGACACACCTGACGGTGGATGCGTTCACGCCGGTGGAGGCGGTGGCGTTCCTCAGCGGCGCGGCACCGCAGGTGCCCGTCGGTACCGATCCGCGGGCCCCGGCCCGGATCGCGCACCGCTGCGGCTACCTACCCCTCGCCCTCGGACTGGTCGCCGGGCACATCCGTGCCACACCCGGCTGGACGCTCACCGACCACGCCGACCGCCTCGACGAACGACACCACGACCGGCGCCTGGACACCGGCGTGGAACTCGCGCTCGACCTGTCCTACCGCCACCTACCCGACGACCAGCAACGACTGCTGCGGCTGGCGGCCCTGCACCCCGGCCAGGACCTCGACGCCCACGCCGCCGCCGCCCTGGCCGACACCGACCTGCCCACCGCACAGACCCACCTGCACCACCTGTACCGCGACCACCTGCTCCAGCAGAGCACCCCCGGTCGGTTCACCATCCACGACCTGGTCAGCGCCTATGCCACCAGTCTGGCCGGCGACGAGGATCCGCCACCCGACCGCCGCGCCGCGCTGACCAGACTATTCGACTACTACCTGGCCACCGCAGGGACCGCGATGGACGCGCTGCACCCCGCCGAGGCGGACCAACGGCCCCGGATCGCCCCGGCCGCCACCCCCACCCCGGCCATGACCGACGCGGACACCGCGCGGGTGTGGCTGGACACCGAGCGCCCCACCCTGGTCGCGGTCGCCGCACACACCGCGACCAACGGCTGGCCGGTCCACACCACGCGCCTGTCCACCACCCTGTACCGCTACCTCAACGGCGGCTATCACACCGACGCCCTGGCGTTGTACGGTCACGCCCTCCACGCCGCCCGGCACACGAACGACGCGACCGGACAGGCCGACGCACTGACCAGCCTCGGTACCACGTACACACAGCTGGGCCGCTACCGGGCCGCCGCCGACCACCTCGAGCAGGCCCTGCGCCGGTGGCGGCAGTCCGGCGATGCGGCCGGCCAGGCCCGCGCCCTGTCCGGTCTCGGCGTCGTCGAGGCGCGGCTGGGCCGCTACCGCGCGGCCGCCGACCACTTCCAGCAGGCCCTGGCCCTGGTCCGGCAGGCCGGCGACCGCGTCGGCGAGGCACGGGCGCTGGACAACCTCGGCGTCGTGGAAGGACGGCTGGGTCGCTACCGGCTGGCCGCCGACCACCACGAGCAGGCCCTGACGCTGGACCGGCAGACCGGCCACCGCAACGGTGAGGCCCGGACGCTGAACAACCTGGGCTGGAACGAGGTGCGGCTGGGCCGGCACGGACCGGCCGCTGAGCACCTTCAGCAGGCCATGACCCTGTACCGCGAACACGGCAACCGCACCGGTGAAGCGTGGACCCTGGACAGCCTGGGCACTCTGGACACCCTCCTCGGCCGGCCCGCGCAGGCCGCCGACAACTACCGGGGCGCGCTGGCCATCTTCCGCGAGACCGCCGACCGGGACGGCGAGACCTGGGCGCTCAACGGCCTGGGTGAAGCCGCCCACCTCAGCGGCCGCGCCGCCGACGCCCTCACCCACCACACCGCCGCCCTGACCATCGCCGACGACATCGGCGACCGCGACCAGCAGGCCCGCGCCCACGCCGGCCTCGGCCACGCCCACCGCACCCTCAACCACCCGGCCCGCGCCCGGCAGCACTAC
Organism: Micromonosporaceae bacterium; assembly: GCA_032160285.1. GTDB lineage: Bacteria > Actinomycetota > Actinomycetes > Mycobacteriales > Micromonosporaceae > Planosporangium. The sequence goes on from JAVHWE010000270.1 coordinate 3,509, forward strand.
CAGCAGGCCCTGACCCTGTACACCGATCTCGCCATGCCGCAGGCCGCGGAGGTCCGCGCCCTCCTCGACGCCATCGACACCATCGGCGACGGGCAGCGGTGACGGCCCCGCGGGGTCACGAAGGTGCGCGCTCGACCGACCGCTTCGCCTGCCGCCGGTCGGTCAGCTGGCGTGGCCGCGCGGTGCCCCCGGGCTGTACAGCAGCTTGTCCAGCGCGCCGAGCCCGTGCTCCAGAGCCGCAAGGTCGTGGGGTGACAGCGCGGCCAACCCGTCCGCCAGCACGGCGACCCGGCGCCGTCGACCCTCGATCAGTACCTCGCGGCCGGACGGCGTGGCCTCGACGGTGACGCTGCGGGCGTCCGTACCGTCACGGCGCCGGAGCACCAGGCCGGCCGATTCAAGCCCGCCGACGGTCGACGACATGGTCGCCGGGCTGACCCGTTCCGCGCGGGCCAGCGCGCTCATGGTCAGCGGGCCGGCGTACACGATCACGGATAGTGCGGAGAGCCGGGCCGGGGACAGGCCGGAGCCGGCGTCGACGGTGGCGACCCGGCGCAGCAGGTGGACCGCGGCCGAGTGGAGCCGGTCGGCGAGGAGACCTTGCGGCGTCGGTTCCGGTTGTGCTTCGATGACCGAACATTAGACCATCGAAGTAGGGGTACGCCATGGATCTCTTCGATGCGATCGCCGGCGGCGACACGGCCGCCGCCGACGATCTGCTCGCGACCGATCCGACGCTCGGCGGCGCACGGCACGACTCCGGCGCGACACCGGTCATGTACGCGCTCTACCGCGGCCGCCCGGAGCTTGCCCGGCACCTCGCCACCCGGATCGGCCGGCTGGACCTCGCGGAGGCCGCCGCGCTGGACGACCCCGACCGGGTCGCCGAGCTGCTCGATGCCGGGGCTGACGTGGACGCCCGTACCCCGGACGGGTTCACCCCGCTGCACCTGGCGGCCTACTTCGGCGCGCCTCGGGTCGCGGCCCTGCTCCTGCGCCGGGGCGCGGACGCCGGCGCGGTGGCCGAGAATCCGATGCGGGTACAGCCGCTGAACTCCGCCGTGGCCGGTCAGCACCGCGAGATCGTGGCGGCGCTGATCGCAGCCGGCGCCGACGTCGACGCCCGGCAGGAGGCCGGCTACACACCGTTGCTGGCGGCGGCCGGCCACGGTGACGCCGACCTGGTCCGTACCCTGCTGGCGGCCGGCGCGGACCCGAGACTGGCCCGCGACGACGGAGTCGGCCCGGAAGATCTGGCCCGCGCACAGGGGCACCGAACCATCGCCGACGAGCTGGCCGCGGCCAGCTCCGTCGGCCGGGGCTGAGCCGGCCCGGCCCGCGTGTCGAGCACGGTCAGGTCGACCGCCGTCACCGCGCCGAACAGGAGCCGGGTGGCCATTTCGTCATGCGGTCGGGGTCGGCGGGGTGGTCGACGTCGGGGTGGCGGGGTAACCGGCCGGCGTTGGCGCGGTCTCGCTCGGCATCAGGATCCACAGGACGGGGTAGATCAGGAGTTGGCTGCCGGGGATGACGAGGAGGATGAGGACGAACAGCAGGCGGGCCGGCCACGGGTCGATTCCGAATCGGCGGCCCAGCCCGGCCACGACGCCGGCGAGGACCCGGCCGTCGCGGGGGCGGATGAGGCCTTGGCGGCGGAAGGAGTCGTGCACGGTTTCCATGATCTGTTTCCCTTCGGTGTGAACTCGATGGACCCAGCATGCGGCGTTGGGCCGGCGCGGGGCATCGGGGAGCGTCCCTGGCCTGACCCGGACAACTCACACCCGATCCGCTCAGGGGTGACCCGCAGAGCCCCGGCCGTCACACCGGCCCGGGAGGAGCTGGGTCAGCGACGCATGAGCCCGTCGACAGCTGTACCGGTGCTCATCAGTTGCCGTCGACCGGGTCTGCCGACGGCTCCGGCTGGGGACACAGGGCGACCACCGGCTGGAGACCGGCGTAGGGGTCGGTGCTCTGCTTCGGTACCGGGGTCGCGGCGTTCCGGTCGAAGGAGTCGGCGGCTCCGGTCAACGCCGACCTGAGCGCGGGCCGGTTGGCGGTACCGGCCACGGCGTGCAGGTCGTCGGCCACCGCCTGAAACCACACCGCCCGGGCCGAGGCCACCGCCGAGGCGTCGGCGTGTCCCGGGTTCGCCTGGAGCGCCTGGTCCAACGCGACGCCGGCGGGGTCGCTCGGGGCGTTGTGTTTGTCGAGGACAGCCCAGAACGTGGCGCACACGTCGGCGGAGTTGTCCGCGGTGCTTTTCGGGTGGTCGGTACTGGATCCGCAGCCGCTGATCAGCGCGGCGAGCACCAGCAACGATCCGGTGACGGTCATCGTTCGAGGATGCACGACGCTCTCCCGGTGGGTGGTTTCCGATCGGCCGGACGGTAGACGGCAGCTTCAGCGCCGACCCTAGAGGCTGCCGACGACGCTGGCGAGCGGTCGGTCGCCATAACGCGAGCCCGCTCGCCGCCCGCCTCCGGCACAACCGCCGGTTGACTGGCCTCCTCGCACCGTTGCGCCGATCGGTCGACGCGGCACGGGCGGCCCTGTCCAGGGTCAGCTGCGGGCGTCATCATTGTCGATGGCAAGCCGGCTCGTCGAGTCGCCACGGCCCACCTCTGCCCCCGGCCGGTCCGCCGGGAGTACGGATCATCACCGGGCCCGCAACCTGGCTTGGGGCATGGCCGTCTACATGGTCGACCTACATGGTCGACGGCACGGACGGCGACAGGCGACGACACGGACGGCGACAGGTGTAAATATGGCTGATGTGGACGGGTTCGATGCTTTTTATCGGGGCACGTCGCGGCGGCTCGCCCGTTATGCGTACGGGCTCACCGGTGACGCGGCGGAGGCGCAGGACCTGACCCAGGAGGCGTACGCACGGGCCTGGCGGCGCTGGCGCACGGTGCGGGCCTGCGACGAGCCCGAGGCGTGGCTACGGGTGGTGCTGACCCGCCTCGCCACGGACCGGTGGAGGCGACTGGGGGTCCGCCGCGCCGTCAGCGCGGCGCTCCGCCCGCCCGCACCCGCCGAGCCGCCCTCCGAGAACACCGTGCTGCTCGTGGCCGCGCTGCGGACGCTGCCGGTACTTCAACGGCGTGCCCTCGTCCTGCACTATCTGCTCGACCGGTCCGTGGCCGACATCGCCGCCGAGACCGAAACCAATGTCAACACCGTCAAGTCGTGGCTGGCCCGGGGGCGCGCCGGGCTCGCCGGCGCGCTGGGAAACTCGCGCCATCCGACCGACGAGAACACGATCGCCGACGCGAATCGGGGAGGAACCAATGCGCGCTGATGTAGATCAGATGTTCGCCGCACTGCGGGTCGACGCGGACACGCTACCGCTCAACCCGCCGCAGGAAGCCCGCCGCCTCGGCACGCGTCAACGGCTGGCAAACCTCACCGTCGCGGTCGCCGTGGCTGCCGTAGCTGTCGTCGGGGCGATAGCCATCGCGACACCATTCAGGCCGCTTCCGGACGACCCGTCGGCCGAGGTAGCCGACGGCGGCGCCCAGGTGATCGCGGCGCGCACGGTCCTCTCCGGCCACACCGACGTGATCAACAGCGTGACCTTCAGCCCCGACGGCAGGTCACTCGCGGCAACGGGCGCGGACGGCGCCGCGCGGTTGTGGGAGGTGACCACCGGGCGGATGACCGCCACTCTCACCGGCGACAAGAGCCAGGGCATCAGCGTGGCGTTCAGCCCCGACGGCAAGACTCTCGCCGCGTCCGACGCCGGTGGCGCGGTGCGGTTGTGGGATGTGGCCACCGGCCGGACCGCCCGCACCCTCTCGTCTCAGCGGTCCGGCCCGGTCACCGGCGTCGCGTTCAGCCCCGACGGCAAGACCCTTGCCGCCGTCAGCGAGGACGGGCCCGTGCGGCTCTGGAATGTCGCTACCGGACAGCCCACCGTCACCATCAGCGCTCCCAACGTGCGCCTGATCCAGATCGCGTTCAGCCCCGACGGCAAGACCCTCGCCGCGGGTGGCCAGACGGTCGACTCACGAGGCGGGGAAAGCACCGTCGGGTTGTGGAATGTCGCCACCGGGGCGAGCGCCGGGACCATCACGCGCAACTCGGCCGCGGTGATCAGCGTGGCCTTCAGTCCGGACGGCAAGGAATTCGCCACCGGTGACGGTAACGACAGTACGGCGCGGCTGTGGGACGTGGCCACCGGCAAGATAGTCGCCACGCTCGTGGTTTCCGCTGCCCGGGCGGGCGGCCACGGTGCCGGGGTCTACGGGCTGACGTTCACGCCGGACGGAAGGTATCTCGCTACGGCCGGTGCCGACCACAAGGCCCGGCTGTGGGACGTGGCCACCGGCAATGTGACCGCCGTATTCGCCGGCCATACGAACGTCGTCGAGAGCGTAGCGCTCAGTCCTGACGGCGCGACCCTGGCCACCGCCGGCGGGGACGGCACCGTACGGGTCTGGAACGTCCCACCGGGCCTGGGTCGCTGACAGCCAGCCTCGGCGCAGGCACACCCCGATCAGGCCGTATCTCGACCCGGGCGTGGGGGCAGGTCCAGCTCGAACCAGACGGTCTTGCCGGTTCCGGGTAGCGGCGCGACGCCCCAGGCGCGCGAGAGCTGCTCGACGATGTGAAGGCCCCGACCCATCTCGCTGTCGCCGTCGACTGGACGCCGGTCCGGGTGGCGGTTGCTGCTGTCGTCAACTTCGATGCGCAGGCGTTCGCCGAGGACCAGCCGGACTGACACATCACCGACGGTGTGCTGCAGCGCGTTCGTGATGACCTCGTCGAGGAGCAGGCAGGCATCCTCACGGACGAGGTCCTGGTTCCAGGCGGTGAGGAGGTCCCGGGTGAACCGGCGGGCGGCCGGTGCGCTGGCAGCGTCGCCGCGGAACCGGCGCCGGGCGGTGCGGGGTCCGAGGGGCAGTTCGGCGTCGACGGTGAGCGCGAGGATGGCCACGTCGTCACCGCGCGGCTGGGGCCCGACATCCGCCGAGAGGACATGCTCCACCAGTAGCTGCGGATCGTTGGTCGGCGCGCTGTGGACGGCGGCGCACAGGTCGGTCAGACCACGGTTGAGGCTGTAGCGGCGATCCTCGACGAGGCCATCGGTGTAGAGCACGAGCGTGCATCCGGTCGGCAACAGGAAGGTGGTGTCAAGGTAGTGGGCGTCGGGGATACCGAGCGGTGGCCCGGTCCGCAGGTGTAGGCGATCGGCGTGACCCG
>JAVHWE010000295.1:0-4076 GCA_032160285.1 Micromonosporaceae bacterium
CGAGGCGGCCAGCCAGTTCGTGATCGCACCGTCGGACTCGGCGGCGGCCAGCCGCAGCATGCCCGGGCGCAGCGCGGCGAGGACGATCGGCGGCGGTTGGGCCGGCGGGAGTTCGAGGCGGAAGCCGCCGGCGCGCTCGCCGGCCAGAACGGCCCGCACGAAGCGCAGGGTGTCGCGCACGCGGGCGTACGGTTCGGTGAACGGGATGCCGTTCCACTGCTCGACGATCACCGGCGACGAGGCGCCGATGCCCAGCACGAACCGGCCGGGGGCGAGGTCGGCGAGGGTGGCGGCGGTCATCGCCAGCAGCGCCGGTCCCCGCGTGAAGACTCCCGCTATGGCGGTACCGAGGCGTACGCCCGGCGCCCAGCCGGCGGCCAGTGCCAGCGGGGTGAAGCCGTCGGTGCCGCCCACCTCGGAAGACCACACGTCGGTGTAGCCGAGGTCGGCCAGCGCCGGCACGACGTCGCCGTGCGCCGCCAGCGGCACACCCGCCAGCGGCAGCGTGATCCCCCATCGGCCCGTCACGGTGTCAGCACCGGTCGGACCAGCGCTCCACCGTCGACGACCAGCGTCTGCCCGGTCAGCCACGACGCGCCGGTACCGGCGAGGAACACCGCCGCCGCCGCGATGTCCTCGGGCTCGCCGATCCGGCCCAGCGGCAACGCCCGGTTCAACGCGTCCTCGTGCGGCTCCCACAGCGCCCGGGCCAGCTGGGTACGCACGATGCCGGGTGCGATCGCGTTCACCCGGACCGTCGGGGCCAGCTCGGCGGCGAACTGCCGGGTGAGATGGATGACCGCCGCCTTGGTCGCGTTGTAGTACCCGATCCCCGGCTCGGTCGCCAGGCCGCCCACCGAAGCGATGTTGACGATCGCACCGCCCCGCTCGGCCATCGACGCCCGCCAGACCTGCTGCGTCCAGAGCACGACCGCGAACTGGTTGACCTGAACGGTCTTTGCCGCGCGGGCGGCGTCGAGGTCCACCATCGGCCCGAAGTACGGGTTCGTGCCGGCGTTGTTGACCAGGATGTCCACACCGCCGAACTCCGCCACGGCGGCGGCCACGCACGCCCGCGCCTGCTCGGGCTCGCCGACGTGGGCCGCGGTGGCCAGCACCCGGCTGTCCGGGTACGCCCCGGTCAGCTCCGCCGCGACGGCGTCGAGCGCGCCCTGCCGGCGCGAGGTGATCACCACGTGGCAGCCCTCGGCCGCCAGCGCGGCCGCGATCGCCCTGCCGATGCCGCGTGAGGCACCCGTCACCAACGCGGTCCTGCCGGCCAGCCCAGTTTCCACGTACCCTCCTTCGCTGCTGCGCCAACGCGACCGCAGGCATCCGCCGACCGGACGCGTGCCTGACCAGCGGGCGACCGACCGCGACCCCATCATGTCATCGTGTCGGTGATCACCAGCACGATCGCCCGAGGCGCTGCCGAAATTCTGCCGGGCGCGGGGCCGGTCGGGGCGTCCACTGTGGCGGGACGCCCCCGCGGCGGTAGGAGGAATCAGGACGCGGGGGGCTCCTCGTCACGCTCGGCCGGCGGGGAGGTCGGCACGGTGACGGCGGTCGCCGGGTCCGGACCGCCGGTGTCCAACCGGAACGGCGGGTACGCGTCGGTCATCAACGACGCGTACGCCGACACCCTCAGCACCCACCGGTTCAAGCCGAGGATGAAGTCGTAGAGGCCGCGTGGGTAGCTGCCGGTCACGGCGAGAATGACCGCGGCGACGAACACCAGGAGTCCGATCAGGCCACCTGCGGTCCAGCTGTAGTTCTGGGTGTCATCGTTGAAGGCGAACCAGGTACCCCCGCCGATGAAGATGCCCACGATGATGAAGTGCGGCAGGGCCAGCAGCCACCACTTCACCAGGACCAGTCCACGCGACAGGTGTTCGGGGTAGGGCACCTGCAGCCGCGCCGGGTAGTCGGGCACCTCGGCCAACGTGAAGGGTGGGTACCGGTCGGTACCCAGCGCGCTGTACGCGTAGTAGTTGACCCGCCAGGTCCAACGCAGCACGCCGAGGTTGAAGTCGAAGATCGGCCGGGGGTAGCGACCGGTGAACAGGATCGCGAAGAACGCGACCACGGACAGCACGACGAACGCGATCCACAGAAAGAACAGCACGATGTAGTGCGGAATGGTCAGGACCCACTTCACCAGCCACAGCCAGCGCGACAGGTGCGGGTCCAGGCGCGCATCCACGCGTACCGGATAACTCGACATTACGGTCATGACTGTCTACCTCCAACGGATGGACCCGTCCCCGGCACACGGGCGCGGGGGGCGCTCGACGCTACCGGGAGGTGTACACGTGGCCGGTGCGGAGGTCCGGCTGAAGCATGACGCCCCACGAACATGCCGCACGGTCATCGCTGAGGACCACGTGCCGGTCGAAGTCGTCCGCCCGTCGCTCGGCCCTCAGCCTCGGTGGTGCCGTGTCGGGCTGCCGAGGTCTTGGGCAGCGCCCGGCGGGCGCCGGCCGTCAAAGGTACCGACGAGCCGATCCGCGGTCGACTGTACGCGCAATCCGCGGCCAGGGGCCGTCACGTGCGGCTATTTCGACGCGCGGCCCGACATTCAGGTCGGTCAATGGTCGGTAAGGCAATGGGGGTGACTTCGGTGGAAGCGGTGGACCGGACGACATTGGCGCATCGGCCCGGCATTCAGGCGTCCCACCGGTTCAACTGGCGGTGTCTACGGCCTGATTCTTCTGGAGGTGGTTTTTGAGGATCTGTCCGGCCCTGGCGATCAGCATCGCGGCCGAAAATGGTTTCTCGATGAGGTTGACGTCGCGGTCGAGTCTGCCCTGGGAAACCAGGACCGGCCAGGCGTAGCCGGACATGTAGAGGACCTCGATGTCCGGTCGAATCCGCAGCATCCGCTCCGCGACTTCCTTGCCGAGCATGTGCGGCATGACCACATCGGTGACGAGGAGGTGGATCTCGCCGTCGTGACACGCGGCGAGGGCGAGCGCCTCGGGGCCGGCGGCGGCGGTGAGCACCCGGTACCCGCTGCCGGCAAAGATCCGTTCGGTGACCGCACGCAGCGCTTCCTCGTCCTTACGGCACAGTGCGCGCACCAGCTCCGGTACATGGTGGACGGCCGCCACGACCTTGGTCGCCGCTCGCCGAGGCGGCCCTTCGTCTAGCACGGTGCCGTCGGCCGTACCGTCTGCCCCGCCGGTAACTCAAAGGGCCACGGCCACCCAGGCCCCTCACGCAGCTGGCGGCTCCCAGGTACGCACAGTACCGCGCGGCTCGGTCGTTCGGCCGATGTCACCCCTGGACGATCGTCTCGTCTACGCCGCAACCGCGGTGATGGCGCACGGTCAACCCCGAACGGGGTTGTGATCCATCGACAACTTTGGCAGGTTGTCGACGGCAGCCCCACACTTAAGCCTAACTAAAGGATTCGAATGAAGCATCGTGCCCTCGTCCGTGTCGTGCTGACAACGAGCATGGTGACCGTCGCCGGCTTCATGGTCGCCGGTCCGGCCGTCGCCGCGGCGGAAGATCCCGCCCCGATCGGCGTGCTCGACCTGCCCGTCCCGGAGGACGGGCTCACCGTCACCGGCGTCCAGGCCAGGGCCTGCACGCAAATCCCGGGCGGCGCGAAGATCGGTACGGACGGTTGGGTATTCTCGCAGCCGGTCAAGGATCCGACCGAGCTCGCGTACGTCGTCGGCCTGGTCGCGGCACCGACCACCGCGCCCGAGCCGGTGTTGTTGGGGATCACCAAGGACGGCATCACCGGCCTGAAGATCGATGACAGTCTCAAGGCCAAGGGCAAGGCGGGGGCCAAGAGCCTGACCCGGGACACCGGCGATGCGACCAAGGCACTGGCCGCCAAGGCCGGCGAGGGCACCGACCCGGGCACCACGGACATCCTGGACGGTCTCGTCCGGATCCCGGCACCGGCGGGCGTGGCGGGTGGCCTGATCTCCGACAACGGCGGAGCCTGGCTGCAGACTCCGGCCGGCTGGATCATCGCCGCCGGCGCGCTGCTGCATATCGGTGGCGACACCGACGCCACCACGTTCGACCTTGCCGGCGTCTGCCCGCCGGCCGCCAACCCG
>JAVHWE010000325.1:0-7999 GCA_032160285.1 Micromonosporaceae bacterium
GGCCGCCAGCACGGAGATCGTGTTGGCGGTCGGCATCGGCACGCGCCGCGCGCGGCCGGCGATCAGACCGGGGCGAGTGCGCGGTGCGGTGGCGGGGGGCGGGAGGACCCGGATAGCGTCGCCGGCCCGGACCGGGCCGCCGGTCACGACGACGCCCATGATGCCGGCCAGCGCGACCAGGCCGCCGTCGGTGTCGCGGTCGAGCACGGCGTTCATCAGGCCGGGCTCGAAGCGGTCGAGCTGGCGGCACGGGGTGCGCAGCCCGGTCACCTCGACGACCGCGCTACCGCCCAGGTGCAGCAGGGTACCGGTCGACAGGGCGAGCAGGTCGACGCCGCGGGTGGTCACGTTCTCACCCATGAGGCCGGCGGCGACGTGGAATCCCCGTACCCGGAGCTGGTCGTGAAGTTCGGTGTGGATCAGGTGCACCTGACGCAGGTTGGGACGGGTCGGGTCGGCCGCCACCCGGCTGCGGTGCTGGACGGTGACGCCGGCGTGCGCGTCGCCGTCGACGCCGAGGCCGGCGAGCAGGTGGATCTGCGTCACGGTCGGCTTGCTGAAGTTGTGGCCGCCGTCCCTGCTGACCGCCACGACAGCGGCGGTCATGGTGCCGTCAGCCGCGCGAGGTCGGTGAAGAAACCCGGGTACGTCTTGGACACGCACCCCGGGTCGGCGATCTCGATGCCGGGCACCCGGAGGCCGAGCAGCGACAGGCTCATCGCCATCCGGTGGTCGTCGTAGGTGGCGAATCGGGTCGGCCTTGGCGTGCCGGGGTTCACGGTGAAGCCGTCGTCGTGCTCGATCGCGTCGATGCCGGCTCGGCGCAGCTCGGTGACGATCGCGGCGAGCCGGTCGGTCTCCTTGCGCCGGATGAACCCGATGCCGCGTACCCGGGTCGGGGTGTCGGCGAACACCGCGACACAGGCCAGCGTTTGCGCGGTATCGGAGATGTCGACCATGTCGATGTCGATGCCGTGCAGTTCACCGGTGCCGGTGACGGTCAGCCGCCGATCGGAGCGTTCGATCCGGGCCCCCATCCGCTCCAGCGCGTCGGCGAACGCGACGTCACCCTGCAGGCTGGCGGTACCGAGGCCGTCGACGGTGATCCGGCCGCCGGTGATGGCGGCGGCGCCGAGAAAGTACGACGCGGCGCTGGCGTCCGGCTCGATCGCGTACTCGCGGGCCCGGTAGGCGGCCGGCCCCACCCGCAGACCGTCGATCTCGACACCGAACGCGGCCATCACGGCCGTCGTCATCGTCAGGTATGGCACCGAGACCAGGGGCGATGTCAGCTCGACCGTCAACCCGTCGCGCATCAGCGGTGCCGCCATCAGCAGCCCGGACAGGAACTGGCTGGACAGGTGGCCGGGGATGCGTACCGTGCCACCGGCCGCAGGCCCGGCCACCTCGACCGGTAGGCACCCCGGCCGGCCGAGCTCGGCGACCGTGACGCCGAGCTGGCGCAGCGCGTCGATGAGCGGCCCGAACGGCCGTCGCCGCAGCTGCGGGCCGCCGTCGACCCGGCCGCTCCCAGCGGCGAGCGCGACCGCCGGCAGGATGAAGCGCGACGTCGTACCGGAGTTGCGGGCGTCGACCGTCACGACGGTCGCGGTCGCCCGCGGGTCGACTCCCGACACGCTGATCGTCGCCGCCGGCTCGTCGGTCACCACGCGGGCACCGAGGGCACGGACCGCGTCGATCATCGCCCGGGTGTCGTCGGCGAACAACGCGCCGGTGAGGGTGGTGCCGCCGACGGCCAGGCCGGCACAGAGCAAGGCCCGGTTGGTGATGCTCTTCGAGCCCGGGACCCGCACCGAGAGGTCCGGCGGCCGGGTCGCCGGCGCGAGGGCCAGGACGTCAGGCAGCACGTCAGGCGGCTCGGTGGCGGGCACCCGGACAGTCTGCCAAACGGGTCATCGCCAGACCGGTTCGGGTTGCGCGGCGGCGGGGCCGGCGTCCGCCGGCGACTTTCCGGCCGGGCCGGTGTCCGCCGGCGACTTTCCGGCCGGGCCGGGCGTCGGCTCCGGTTCGTAGCGGCGGCGGCGGGCGGCGGCCGCATCCCGCTGCGGCGTCTTCTTCGGTACCGGACGGGCCAATGCGTACGCGTTGGCGACCGGCGAGGCGTGCTGCTCGCACAGTTCGATCTCGCGGGGTGCGCCGTCCGGACCTGTGATCTGCCAGGTGTGTGCCGGCTCCTTGCCACACCGGTCGCACTCGCGCACCTCAACCGCCCGTTTCGCCATGATCACGAGCTTAGCTCGGCCGGCGGCGCCGGACCGCGCGGCTGTGATTCTTGGCCCGTCCACGGGGTGCCGGCGGTCGGCCTGTCGATCACGGGAAGCACCGTTCTATCCGGCGGCGCGGCGCAGTGAATAGGTGACGGCGTGCAGCCGTTGCGGCTGGCCAATCATGATCGCGGCCCGGTCGTACGCCTGCCAGCCGTCGGAGCCGGCCCGGTTGAGGTGGCGGAGGTCGTCGAAGCGCTCGTCCGTTCCCCACCGCTGAGCACCGCCCGGGTAGTGGAAGGTGGCGTCCCAGTCCATGAACTTGTCCGTACCGAAGTCACCGGTCGACCGGTATTCGAGTCGTGCGTACTGCCATTGCGTCACTGCTCTATCTTGCCGCATTCGGGCGAACGGACGCCGCGACCCGTGCCGGGTGCGCTATCCGCCGGCGCCGTTGGCGTAAACCACCCGGAAGCCGAGGTGCCTGGCAAAGGCCGACCAGCGCGCCGAGCGCATCAGCCGCTCGGTACTGTCGGCGCGTTTGCCGTTGGCCAGGGCGTCGAGGACGACGGTCTCGAACGCGGCGGCCTCCACCCAGTCGACGTACCGGGTGAAGCCGCACAGCATGGACGCCTTCGTCTCGTCCAGGAACGCGCTGAGCCGGTCGCGTGGCGCGGCCAGCACCGCACAGCTGCCGAAGTACAGCTTCTTGCCCTCACACCGGCCGGCCAGCCACGTTTCCAACTCGTCGAGTTCGATGCCGGTGGTCTCGCTCAACCGCAGCCTGGTCGGCTCGCCGTGCATGGCGAAAAAGCCAACCTCATAGTCGGCGTACTTTCGCAGCAGCCAGCGGCCGATGTAGTAACGCAGTTCCTCGACCGTGGCGGTGTCGCGATGGATGAAGCGGATCCGGCCGAGCCGTTCCAGCATTTCGAGGGTGGGCAGCACCGAACCCCGCTTGGTCAGGTCGCTTTCCCACTGGCCCTCGACGCAGAAGACGCCGGCCGGTTTCGGCACGAAACTCCTCCCGTCAGTCGTCGACGAATCCGTCCCCGGTGGGCGGAGCCTGGCGTTTCTCCTCGACGACCGTACGCGACACGCGCCAGTTCGGGGCGTCCGGCAACGCCCAAGCGCCTGGTCGGGCGCTGTGCAACGCCTCACTCGGCCCGCTCGGTCCTACCCGGTGAAGACGCCTCAGGTGAACCGCCGGAGGCGACCGTACGTATTCCCGCGTATGTCAGTTGTGGGAAACCGGACGGACCATTTGCGGGCCCTTCGTCGTTATGTCGCCCGCAGCGTGATCATCGTGTACTTCTTCCTGGTCGTCACGATCGGCCTGACGGTGCTCGGTCGTGACGGCACGGTCGTGCGCGACGGGGTACCCCCGGTCATCTGGGCGATCGCGTTCGTGCCCCTCACCGGGGGGTTCGCGGCGGCGGTCCGGGTGCTCGGCGTGGCCGACCGGGGCCGGTCCCCACGCCTCGCGATGTGGGCGGTCGGGCTCCTCCTCCTCGGCGTGGCGTTGCTCGTCGTATCGAGCGTGACCGGTTTGTAGGTACCGGAAACGGACCGCCGTCGACGTCGGACGCATCGGCGGCGGGAAATCTGTGAGTTTGCTGAACCGTCCCGTCGAGCCTGCCGTACCAACTGGCGGGTGGGAGGGTCCGCAACCGGGCCGCCGTGGAGATCTGTGAGGAGTGGGTCCATGTCCCGTACTGCGAGTATCAGCACGACGCGGCAGCTGGCGATGTTGATCGGCGTCGCTGTCGTCCTCGGCGGGGGTATCTTCGCGCTGAGTACCCGCACGAGCCACGCCGGCGAATCCTGTGCCGGGCTGGACGGTGCTCTGCAGAACAACCTGAACTTCATCGCGGCCCAGGAGGCGAACCCCGATGCGCAGTCGACAGCACGGATCGCCAACCGTCAGGCCGTCGTCAACCTGATCCAGCAGCGTCGGGTCACCGCCGGGTGTACCGCCAACGTGCAGGCGCAGGCCGGCACCGCCAACACGGCGGCCGGCGGCGAGAACTGCCAGGGCCTTGACACCGCGTTGCAGAACAACCTGAACTTCATCGCCGCGCAGCGGGCGAACCCGGATTCCCAGTCGAACGCGCGGATCGCCAATCGCCAGGCCGTGGTCAACCTGATCCAGCAGCGTCGGGCCGCCGCCGGCTGCACCGGCGCGGCGGGCAACGGTGCCGCGGGTAACGCCGCCGGCGCCGCAGCCGGTAACGGAGCGGCCGCGGGCAACGGAGCGGCGGCCGGCAACGGAGCGGCCGCGGGTAACGGAGCGGCCGCCGGCAATGCGGGTAACGCGGGCAACGCCGCGGGCGGCGCCGGTCAGGTCGTGTGCGCCGGAAGCACGGTAACGACCAACGGCCTCGGCGGTCCCCCCGGCGTCGCCAGCGGTACCTTCCCCCTCGGTACCCTGTTGCGGATCACCAACCTGGACAACAACCAGTCCATCACCGTGTCCGTCACCGACGTCTCCGGTAGTTGCGTCCTGCTCAACACGGCGGCGTTCAACCAGGTGCACGAGCCCGGCAAGCAGTTGATCCGTCGCGCGGTCATCGAAAAGATCGGCTGACCTCCCCACCGGTCGATCGTCGTGCCGCCCGCCGCGACCGCGGCGGGCGGCACGGTACTGTCCGTCGCGCCGCTGCGGGTGCCACGACACGCGAGCCGGTACGTGACAAAGCATTTCGGGGTCCGGCAAACGGCCTGTGGCCACGGTGTTCACGGCTGATGGCGGCGGCGCGGGACGGCGCTAACCTTTCGGTCACCCCATCGGAAGGCAACACGATGCGCAACTGGATCGCCGGCGTCATGACCGTACTCGGCTCGCTGCTGGTCCTGGCCGGCGCCGCGGTGATCGCCCTGAAGGCGGCCACCCCGGACAGCGACGACCACGACCACGAGCACGTACCGGTCGGCCGGCCGGCCATGGAGGTCGGTTCCTCCCCGGTCAGCCTGTCCGGTCGGGTCGCGCGGGTGGCGCGCCGGGTCAGCGGGGCCGACCACCTGATCGCCTGGGGGGTTCTGCTGCTCGTGCTGGCCGCCGTGACGGCCGGCGCGATCTCATTCAACCTGGGAGCGAGTGCGGCGAGTAGGTAGCGCGGCGGTCACCGACGATCCGGCCGTCGGCGAGGGTGACGACCCGGTCGGCGCCCGCGATCACCGCCTCGTCGTGACTGGAGATCAGCACCGAGTGACCGGCGTAGGCGAAGCCGCGCAGCATTCCCAGTACCAGATCCACCCGGCCCCGGTCCTGGTGGCCGGTGGGTTCGTCGCCGAGCAGTAGGGCCGGCCGCAGCCGGACGGCGCGGGCCACCGCGGTCCGCTGCTGCTCGCCGCCGGAGATCAGTGCCGGGTACCGGTCGGCCAGGTGGGTGATCTCCAGCAGCTCCATCAGGCGGTCGGTCGACCAGTCGCCGGCCGGCGCGGCCGCCGGGTCGAGCAGGACGGGCAGCTCGATGTTCTCCCGGACGGTCAGCTCGTCGAGCAGGGCCAGCGACTGCGGTACGAATCCGAGGTGCCGCCAGGTCGGCAGCGGCCCCATCCGGTCCCCGTAGCGGATCCGGCCGCCGTCCGGGCGGTCCAGGCCGGCCAGGATGGACAGCAGGGTGGTCTTGCCCGAGCCGGACGGGCCCGCGGCGACGGTCAGTTCACCCGCGTACAGCGCAAGGCCCACGCCGTCGAGTGCCACCACGGTCTCCCGGCCGCGCCGGAACCGCCGGGTCAGCCCGTCCACCGCGACGACCGCCGCCGGGTCGGTGTCGTGGTCGACGCCGTTGGCGATCACGCGTCCGCCGCGGTAACCACGCCGTCGCGCATCCGGATGACCCGGTCGGCGCGCTCCAACACGGCGCGGTCGTGGGTGGCCGCCACGACCGCGACGCCGGCGGCGGCGAGCACGGCGAATGAGTCGAGTACCGAACCGACGGTGTGGTGGTCGAGCTGGCCGGTCGGCTCGTCGGCCAGCAGCAGTACCGGCGGCCCGAGGGCGGCGAACGCGATCGCCAGCCGCTGCTGCTCACCGCCGGACAACTGGCGGGGCAGGTGCTCGGCGCGGTCGGCCAGCCCGAGCGTGGTCAGCAGGGTACCGACCTGGGGGTGGTTGCCCGGCAGGCCACGCAGCCGGGCGCCGAGCTCGAGATGGTGCCGGACGGTCAGGTACTCCAGCAGGTTGTCGGCGGGGCTCTGGAACATCAGGCCGAGCCGCCGGCGACGCAGCCGCAGCCGGCCGGCCCGCGACAACGCGGTGACCTCCACCCCGTCCACCCGTACCGAGCCGCTGTCGGCCCGGTCGACACAGGCCAGCAGGCGCAGCAGCGTCGACTTGCCCGAGCCGGACGGACCCACGAGCGCGGTGACCGTGCCCGCGGCCACCCGCAGGTCAACGCCGCGTAGGGCGGTGACCGTCGAGGAGCCGAGCGGGTACGAGCGGACCACGTCGGTACAGACGACGGGTTCAGGCGCTGTCACGCAGTACCTCCGAGGGGTTCGCGCGGCTGACGCGACGGTGGGTGAGCAGGCCGCCGAGGACGGCCACCACCGCCGTCGCGGCGGCGACCGCGCCGATGGTCGTGGTCGGCAGCCCGACGAGCGCGTCCGGGGGTGCCAGCCGGTCGGCGTCGAAGTCCGCGCCGAGCAGCCGGACCACCCCGTACGCGGCGGCCACGCCGCTCGCCAGACCCGTCGCCAGCGGCACGGCCAGTTCGATGATCAACGCTCGGCGATGGCTGGCTGGCGTGAGGCCCATCCGGCTGGCCACCACGTACGCCCGCCGGTGGCCGACCGTCCGCGACTCCAGGTACAGCAGCAGGCCGACCAGGGTGAGCAGGCCGGTCAGCACGCCCAACGCGACCAGGTACGTGAACGTGTACGTGATCGGTTCGTAGACGGTGCCGTCGTACAGGTCGGCCGCCGTCCGGTACCGCCGCACCGGCGCGTGGGCCGCCGCGAGTGCCGACCGGGCGGTGGCCGGATCACCGGCGACCCACAGCTGCGGCGCGCCCACGGCGAGCAGGTCCGGGGCGATGTCGGCACGGTCGACGAGCAGCAACGGGTACCCCTGCGCCCCCGGTAGCAGCGGGGTGTGTCGCAGCGTCATCGTGGCGAGGTCGCGGGCACCCCAGGTCAGCGCCACGGTACCGGTCGGCGCGGCCCCGCTGCCGATCGCGATCCGGCCGCCACGCGCCTGCCGGACCAGCTCGGCGGGGTCCGGGGCGTCGATGCGACGGTCCCACCGCGCCGCGGCGCCGAAGCTGGCCGGGTCGACCGCGAGCATGTCGCAGAGGATGCCGTCGGCGAGAACCTGGTCCATCCGTACCACCGGGGTGGCCCGGCCGGCGAGTGCCGGGGGTACCGGTACCGGCCGGTCCAGCGACGCGACCAGATCGGTACCGACCACCATCCGGGCCTGGGCGACCGTGGTGTCCCGGACCGAGCCGATCACCGACACGCCGTAGGTGGCCAGGGCCATCGGCAGCGCGATCGCCCCGGTCAGCACGGCGGCGGCGGTTGCCTCGCGGCCCAGCCGCCGCCAGGCGAGCAGCGTGGCCGGCCGGCCCGCGGCCGGCGGTCGTCCGGCGGTCCGGTGGACCCGCCAGCGCACGGCGACCAGGCCGAGCCGGGCGGCGAACGCCGTCGCGCCGACGATCAGCAGGATCGGCACCACCAGCAGCCGCGCCGGTACGTGTGCGACCGACCCCACCGCGTCGGGTCCGGTATCGAGCAGTTCCGTGTCCCCGCTGAGCGCTCGCCAGGCGAGC
>JAVHWE010000327.1:0-6355 GCA_032160285.1 Micromonosporaceae bacterium
CGGTACTCGCCGAAGATGCTGTTCCAGACCTCGGCGCCGAGCAACGCCGGGCAGTACAGCGACGCCGTCGGCGCCGCCGACACCGAAGGCGTCTTCTACACCGTGAGCTGGAACGAAAAGGCGACGACCCCGCTGAACAAGGAGTTCATCGCCGGCTACCGGGCCGCCTACGGCACCGCCACCCCGGCCGAGGACGCGGCGGACGCGTTCGCCACGGCGCAGGTACTGCAGGCCGCGACCACCGCGGTCGGCAAGGTCGATCAGGCAAAGATCCGCGACTGGCTGCACGCGCACGAGGTACAGACCATCCTCGGGCCGCTCAGCTGGCAGGCCACCGGCGAGCCGAAGGGTAGGTTCCTGCTCGCCCAGTGGCAGTCCGGTCAGGTACAGGTCGTCGCGCCGAAGGATGTCGCGACCACGACGACGGTCGTCAACCCCAAGCCCGACTGGAAGTAACGGATGTCGCAGTTCGGCCAGGCCCTCGTGCTGGGGCTGCTCATCGGCGGGGTGTACGCCCTGATGGCGTCGGGCCTCACGCTGATCTTCGGGGTGATGCGGATCATCAACATCGCCCAGGGCGCCTTCCTCGTCGGCGTGGCGATGCTCACCTGGTGGTTGTGGCGGGAGACCGGTATCGATCCGATTCTGGCCGCCGTGATCACCACGCCTTTGATGTTCGGATTCGGGTGGCTGCTGTACAAGTCGGTCGTCTCCCGCATCGCCGACCAGTCGCCGTCGATGTCCGTCCTGCTCACCTTCGGCCTCGCCCTGGTCATCGAGGGCGTCCTCAACGTGGTGGCCGGCAACAGGTTCCGGTCGGCCACCCCGTCGTACTTCGCCGAGTCCTACCGAATCGGGTCCATCTCATTGCCGAAGGCGCAGGTGTACGGCTTCGCGGCGGCCGTGGTCGTGCTGACGGCGCTGTCTGCCGTACTGACCCGAACCTGGACCGGGCGGGCGATCCGGGCCACCGCGCAGAACCCGTCCGGCGCGGCCCTGGTCGGCGTCGGTGCGGCCGGCACGGCGGCGCTCGCGTTCGCCCTCGGCAGCGCGACCACCGGGGTCGGCGGATCGATCCTGTCGGTGCTGTACCCGTTCTTCCCCGCCTCGCACTACGACTGGATATCCCGGCTGCTCGGCATCGTCGTCCTCGGTGGACTCGGCAGCCTGCCGGGGGCGCTGGTCGGCGCGCTGGTGCTCGGGCTGGCCGAGACGTTCACCGCGACCTACGGCTCGCTGCGCTGGTCGACGCTGGTGTTCTACCTGGTCATCATGGTGGTACTGCTGGTCCGCCCGCAGGGACTGTTCGGCGCGCGGCTGCGGGAGGACGCGGTATGACGCGGTTGGCCCGGCTGCCCCGCTCCCACCTGGTGGCCGGTGCGGCGCTGCTGCTCCTGGCGATCTACCCGGTCGTCAATCCGTGGCAGCCGTACCCCCAGGGCGTGCTGCTGCTCGCGTTCCTGCTGGGTATCCAGGCGTCCAGCTGGAACATCATCTCCGGGTACGCCGGCTACATCTCGCTCGGCCACAGCATGTTCGGCGGCCTCGGCTCGTACACGGTCGCGATCATCGCGCTGCGGTCCGGCCTGAACCCCCTCTGGGTGGCCCCGCTCGGCGGGGTGGTCGCCGTCGCGGTGGCGCTCGGAATCGGTTCGGTGGTGCTGCGCACACGCGGTCACGCGTTCGTCATCATCACGATCGCGATGCTGCTGGCGGCTCAGATCATCGCGGCCAACGCCCGGTGGCTCACCCACGGCTCCGACGGCATCACCCTGGCGCTGCCGTTCTGGGGCCGCGACTACCAGAACATCCCGTTCTACTACCTCTTCCTGGTCATGCTGGTGCTGACCGTGCTGTTCAGCGCCTGGATCCGCCGCACCAAGTTCGGTACCGGCCTGGTCGCGATCGGAGCCGACGAGGGCAAGGCCGCCGCGATCGGCGTCAACACCACCAGGTTCAAGATCCTCGGGTACGGGGCGAGCGCGTTCTTCGTCGGCATGGCCGGCGGCGTGTACGCCTACTACCTGACCTTCCTGAACCCGGTCGGATCGTTCGCCATTCTCGGCAGCGTCCTCATCGTGCTGGCCGCGCTGGCCGGCGGCAGGGGCACCCTCTACGGCCCGGTCGTGGGCGCCTTCGCGGTCGGCCTGCTCAACGAGGCGGCCACGGTGTACGGCGGGGGCAGCCAGAGCCGGGTACTGCTGTTCGGCGCGGCGCTCGTCGGCGTGGTCCTGTTCCTGCCGGCCGGCCTGCTGCCGACCGTCGAGGCGCTCTGGCGGCGCCGGCATCCGGTGGGCGGGCAGCACACCGACCCGGCCGGGGCGCTCGATGGCGGCCCGGTGGCGCGCCCGCCGGCCACCGCCCGCGAGCGGGTGCCCGCCGGGGCGGCGGCTCCGCTGGTCGACGGCGAGATCCTGCTCGACATCCGGGGGGTCTCGAAGCGGTTCGGCGGTGTGGTCGCGGTGGACAACGCCCACCTGACCGTCCGAAAGGGATCCATCACCGCGCTGATCGGCCCCAACGGTTCGGGTAAGACCACGCTGTTCAATCTGGTCACCGGCGGCATGACCGCCGACAGCGGCGAGATCCGGCTGCACGGCCGGCGCATCGACCGGCTGCCGCCGTGGCGGCGCGGCCACCTCGGTCTCGGCCGGACGTTCCAGGTCACCCGGCTGTTCCAGGAGATGACCGTACGGGAGAACGTGGTCGCCCCGCTGCCGGACTCGCGGTGGCGCACCATGTTCGCGGACGCCGTCGGCGGCCACGAGGCGGCCCGCGCCCGCGAGCTGCTCGACGTCGTCGGGCTCGGCCGGTTCGCGGATGTCCGCGCCGGCGCACTGTCGTACGGCCAGCAGAAGCTCGTCGAGCTGGCCCAGGTGCTGATGCTGGAGCCCACGTTGATCCTGCTGGACGAGCCGGCCGGCGGCGTCAATCCGAGCCTGCTCGAGCGGATCACCGGGGTGATCCGTGAGGTCAACCGGCGTGGCGTCACGTTCCTCATCGTCGAGCACAACATCCCGCTGGTGGTCGAGCTGTGCGATCCGGTGGTGGTGTTCTCCCGGGGCCGGTCGATCGCGCAGGGCCCGCCGGCCGCGATCCGCGAGGATCCGGTGGTCCTGGACGCCTACCTCGGCGACGACTGGCGGCCGGTGCGGGTTGAACCTCCGGTTGAGGGTCACGGTGAGGCTCAGGTTGACGTCGAGCCCGCCGCCGGGCTGCCGACCGAGAAGGGGGTGCGCTGACATGCTCAGCCTGTCGGCCGTCACCGCCGGGTACGGCGGGGGCAACGTCCTGCACGGCGTCGACCTCAGCTGCGCCGACCGGACGGTGACCTGCATCGTGGGCCCCAACGGAGCCGGCAAATCCACCGTCCTGCGGGTGATCAGCGGGCTGCTGCGGCCCGGCGACGGCGAGATCACGATGAACGGTGAACGGATCGACCGGCTCCGGCCCGACGAGATCCTGCGGCGCGGCATCACCCAGGTACCGCAGTCACCCGCGCTGTTCGCGTCGATGACGGTCGCGGAGAACGTGCTGATGGGCGGCTACCTGATCCGTCGCGACCGCCGACTGCTCCGGGAACGGCTGGACCGGGTACGCGCCCGGATCCCGCTCATCGCCGAGCGGGCCGACGACAAGGCCGGCAACCTGTCCGGCGGCCAACGCCGCCTGGTCGAGATCGCCCGCTGCCTGATGCTCGACCCGACCCTGGTACTGCTCGACGAGCCGTCACTCGGCCTCGACCCGCGCAGCCTCGCCGTGGTCGCCGACCTGGTGGCCGAGCTGCACGAGGCCGGTACCACCGTGCTGCTCGTCGAGCAGAACGTCCGGCTGGGGCTGGGCCTGGCCACCCACGGGGTGGTCATGGAGCGCGGCCGGGTCCGGCTCACCGGTACCGCCGCCGAGGTACGCGACCATCCGGAGATCGCCGCGCTGTATCTGGGCGGCACCGCCGCGCCGACGGCCGGCCGCCGGTCCGCGGCCGGGCCGGCGCCGGCCGGTCCGCGGCCGGGCCGGTACCCGACACGGGAGTGGATCAGCAAACGATTGTGAAGGGGTGGCACACATGACCGAGACGACTCCCGACCCGCGGGGACCGTCGGTGGGCTGGATCGGCACCGGCCGGATGGGCGCCGCGATGGCGATCCGGCTGGCCCGGGCCGGCGTCGAGGTGATGGCCTGGAACCGGACCAGGGCCAAGGCGGAGGCGCTGACGGCGGACGGCTGTGTGGTGGCCGACACGGTCGCCGACCTCCGTGCCCGCGAGGTGGTCTTCACCATGGTGTCCGCCCCGGGTGACCTGGAACAGGTCCTGCTCGGCCACGGCGGCCTGCTGACCGACCCGGACCGGCTGCCGTCGGTTGTGGTCGACTGCTCGACGGTCTCGACCGAGTCGTCGGAGTCGATACGCGCCGCCTGCGAGGAGCGGCGGGTCGACTTCCTCGCCGCACCGGTCAGCGGCAACGCCAAGGTGGTCCGCGCCGGTGGCCTGAGCGTCGTCGTGTCCGGCCCCGAGGCCGCCTACCGGCGGGTCGAGCCGCTGCTGCGGCACATCGGCAGGTCCGTGACGTACGCCGGCGACGGCGACACCGCCCGCCTGGTCAAGATCTGCCACAACCTCTTCCTGGGCGTGGTCACCCAGTCGCTGGCGGAGATCACGGTGCTGGCCGAGCGCGGTGGCGTCGCTCGCGCGGCGTTCCTGGAGTTCCTCAACAACAGCGTGCTGGGCTCCACCTTCACCCGGTACAAGACGCCGGCGTTCGTGAACCTCGACTACACCCCGACCTTCACCCCGATCCTGCTGCGGAAGGACTTCGACCTCGGCCTGGCCGCCGCCCGGCAGCTGGACGTACCGATGCCGCTCGCCGCCGCGACCGCACAGCTGGTCCAGGCCAGCGTCAGCAGCGGCCGGGTCACCGAGGACTTCGCCATCCTGCTGGACCTGCAGGCCGCCAGCGCGGGCCTGGAACTCAAGCCCGAGGACGTGGCGGTCGACGACGGCCTGAGTGGGGGCGAGGAACCGTGACCATGAGAGATGATCTTGCACGCCCTGGGGCGCGAGCCGAGCCGGCACCGACCGCACGGGCGGCTCCGCTGCCGGCGCCCGGGCACATGGGGGTGGACTACGAGCAGCGGCTCGACTTTGACCGGCTGCGCCGCTACCGGCTCGGACGGGCCCGGGAATCGCTGGCCTCCAGCGCGTGCGGCGCCTTCCTGCTGTTTGATTTCTACAACATCCGCTACACCACCCAGACCTGGATCGGTGGCGCGCTCGGCGACAAGATGACCCGGTACGCGCTGCTCACCCGCGACGGCGGGCCGACCCTGTGGGACTTCGGCTCGGCCGCCCGCCACCACCGGCTGCACTCGCCGTGGCTGGCGCCCGACGACTGCCGGGCCGGCATGCTCGGCCTGCGCGGCGCGATCGCCCCGACGGCCGGGCTGATGGCGGCGGCCGTCAGTGAGATCAAGGGCCTGCTCACCGACGCCGGCGTGGCCGACGAACCGGTCGGCGTCGACATCGTCGAACCGCCGTTCCTGTTCGAGATGCAGCGGCAGGGCCTGCGGGTGGTCGACGCCCAGCAGTTGATGCTCGACGCCCGCCAGCTCAAGTCCGGCGATGAGATCATGCTGCTGACCCAGGCGGCCGCGATGGTGGACGGCGTGTACAGCGATGTCGTCGAGGCGCTGAAGCCCGGCATCCGGGAGAACGACATCGTGGCGCTGGTCAACAAGCGGCTGTACGAGATGGGCTCCGACCAGGTCGAGGCGGTCAACGCCGTGTCGGGGGAGCGGTGCAACCCGCACCCGCACAACTTCTCCGACCGTCTCATCCGCCCGGGCGACCAGGCGTTCTTCGACATCATCCACTCCTACAACGGGTACCGGACCTGCTACTACCGCACGTTCAGCGTGGGCAGCGCCACCCCGGCCCAGCGCGACGCCTACACCCGGGCCCGGGAGTGGATGGACGCGTCGATCCGCGCCGTCAAGCCCGGCGTCGGTACCGACGAGGTGGCCGCGGTCTGGCCGGCCGCGACCGAATTCGGCTTCGACAACGAGATGGCCGCGTTCGGGCTCCAGTTCGGCCACGGGCTCGGCCTCGGCCTGCACGAACGACCGATCATCTCCCGGCTCAACAGCATGACCGAACCGGTCGAGCTACAGTCCGGCATGGTCTTCGCACTCGAAACGTACTGTCCCGCCAGCGACGGGTTCTCTGCCGCCCGGATCGAGGAGGAGGTCGTCGTCACGCCCGACGGCCCGCGCGTCCTCACCCTGTTCC
Organism: Micromonosporaceae bacterium; assembly: GCA_032160285.1. Lineage (GTDB taxonomy): Bacteria > Actinomycetota > Actinomycetes > Mycobacteriales > Micromonosporaceae > Planosporangium. The sequence continues at coordinate 6,287 of JAVHWE010000327.1, forward strand.
CCGCCCAGGACCTGATCGTCACCCACCCGTACTGAGAGGGGTCGTCCGCCATGACCGATCAGCTTCTCG
>JAVHWE010000389.1:0-3722 GCA_032160285.1 Micromonosporaceae bacterium
GCCCGACCACGGGCTGGACCTGCTCGGGATGTCGTTCGACAACACCGGCGCGCTGACCGCGAACTCGTGGCGACACGTCGCCTTCATCGAACGCCCGGCATCCCCGGGCCGGGCGGCGACCGCGCCGGGCGGGCCGGACTCCGCCGACGGGGCGGATGGTGCCGGCGGGGCGGTGGGCCGGACCCAGTTCCTGGGGATGCCGTCGACGGAGTTGCCGGGACGTCAGCCGGGCGGCGAGCGGACCGAGTTCAAATGGCTGATGATGTCCGACGTGTGCAAGCACTGTACCCACGCCGCCTGCCTCGACGTGTGCCCGACCGGCGCGCTGTTCCGCACCGAGTTCGGCACGGTCGTGGTGCAGGAGGACATCTGCAACGGCTGCGGGTACTGCATTCCCGCCTGCCCGTACGGGGTGATCGACCAGCGTCACGGCGACGGCCGGGCCTGGAAGTGCACGATGTGCTACGACCGGATCGGCGACGGGCTGACCCCGGCCTGCGCCACCGCCTGCCCGACCCAGTCGATCCAGTACGGTCCGCTCGACGAGCTGCGCGAGCGGGCCGCCCGTCGGGTCGACCGGCTCCACGAGGTGGGGGAGACCGGCGCCCGGCTGTACGGCCACGACGCCGCCGACGGGGTCGGCGGGGACGGCGCGTTCTTCCTGCTGCTCGACGAGCCGGAGGTGTACGGCCTGCCGCCCGACCCGGTGGTGACCACCCGGGACCTGCCGGACATGTGGCGGCGGGCCGGCATGGCCGCACTGACCATGGCCGCCGCGGTGGCGGTGGCGTTCGTCGGGCGGTCGCGATGACCGGCGGCACCCGGGACGGCGGCGGCACCCGGGACGGCGGCGGCACCCGGGACGGCGGCGGCACCCGGGACGGGGGCGGGAAGCGGGGCGGTCGGGGTGCGGAGCGCGCCATGGTGCCGCCGGCCGAGTTCACGTCGTACTACGGGCGACCGATCATCAAGGCGCCGCGCTGGCGCCATGACATCCCGGCGTACCTGTTCAGCGGTGGGCTGGCGGCCGGTTCGGCGCTGATCGCGGCCGGCGCGGACGTGACCCGCCGGCCGGCCCTGCGGCGGGCGGCCCGGCTGACGTCACTGGCCGCGCTCGGCGCCAGTACCTACTTCCTGATCAACGACCTGGGGCGGCCGGCCCGGTTCCACCACATGCTCCGGGTGGCGAAGCCGACGTCGCCGATGTCGATGGGTACCTGGATTCTCGCCGCGTTCGGGCCGGCGGCCGGGTTGGCCGCGGTGGCCGAGGCCGCGCCGGTACTGCCCCGGCGTGGCCCGTTCGGGCTGGTCCGGCGCGCGCTGCCGGTGGCGGGTTCCACGGCCGGGTACACGGCGGCGGCGCTCGCCCCGGCGCTGGCGACGTACACGGCGGTCCTGCTCGCGGACACGGCCGTGCCGTCGTGGCACTCCGCGTACCCGTCGCTGCCCTTCGTCTTTGCCGGCAGCGCCCTGGCCAGCGCCTCCGGGGTGGGCCTGATCGCCGCACCGCTCGACGAGACGGAGCCTCTCCGCCGGCTCGCGCTCGCCGGTGCGGCTCTGGAACTCGCCGGCGCCCACCGCATCGAGACCCGCCTGGGCCTGCTCAGCGAGGCGTACCGGGAGGGCACGGCCGGCCGGCTGCTGCGCGCCGGGCGGGCGCTGACGGCGGCCGGTGCGGTCGGTGCGCTCGTCGGCCGGCGCAGCCGGGCCATCTCCGCGCTGTCCGGCGCATCCCTGGCGGTCGCGGCCGTACTGACCAGGTTCGGCATCTTCTCCGGCGGGGTGGCGTCCGCCCGGGACCCGAAATACACCGTCGTGCCGCAACGGCAGCGGTTGCTGGAGGAGGGATCGGCGTACCCCGGACCGTAAGCTGATACCCCCGAGTTGAATGGAGGACCTTCGATGGCGGCCTCGACAACTACGAATGGTCAGGAAAGCCCGACGCGGGGGCGCTGGGGTCTGGTGGTGGCGGCGGTACTCGTGCAACTGGCGCTGGGTGCGGTCTTCGCCTGGAGTGTGTTCAACAAACCGTTGCAGGCCGAGTTCGGCTGGAGCAAGTCGCAGGCCGTGCTGCCGTTCGAATTCGCGATCGGCACGATCGTCATCGGCAGCCTGATCGGTGGCCGCATCCAGGACCGGCGCGGGCCGCGCGTGGTCGCGCTCGGCGGTGGAGTCCTGTACTCGATCGGCGTCATCCTCGCCTCCCTGGTGTCCACAAAGGATCAGCTCTGGCTGCTGGTGCTGACCTACGGGGTGCTGGGCGGCATCGGTCTCGGCGCGGCGTACATCACCCCGATCGCGATGCTCACCAAGTGGTTCCCGGACCGGCGGGGCCTGATCACCGGCATCGCGGTGGCCGGGTTCGGCTTCGGCGCCGTGATCACCGCCCCGGTCGCGAAGTCGCTGCTGGCCGGTACCAGCCACAAGCCGGGGGTGTTCCTGCCGCTGGGCATCGCCTACCTGGCCGCGGTGCTGCTCGGGGCGTCGTTCTTCCGTAACCCGCCGGCCGGCTACCGGGTGCCCGGCTTCACCCCGGCCGAGACCGGCCGGGCGGTCGCCGGTACCCGGGTCTACACGCTGCCCGAGGCGCTGCGCACCAAGCAGTGGTACCTGCTCACCGCGATCCTGGCGCTCAACGTCACGTGCGGCATCGGCTTCATCTCCCAGGCGTCGGACGCCGCGCAGGCCGTCGCCGGGGTGACCGCGTCCACCGCCGCCACCATGGTCGGTGTGCTCGGCCTGTTCAACGGCGGTGGCCGGATCTTCTGGGCCTGGCTGTCCGACCATGTCGGCCGCATGCAGGCCTTCCTCGGCATGCTGGCGCTGCAGGCGGTGTGCTTCTTCCTGCTGCCACACGCGGCCGCGTTCGCCCTGTTCGCGATTTTGGGGGCGCTGGTCTACCTGGCCTACGGCGGCGGCTTCGGCACGATGCCGGCGACGGCGGCGGACTACTTCGGTACGCCGAACGCGGGCGCGGTCTACGGCGCGATGATCGTCGCGTGGAGTATCGGCGGAGTGGTCGGCCCGCTGCTGACCGCCGCCCTGTACGAGTCGAGCGGCAACAGCTACACCCTGCCGTTCACGGTCCTCGCCGTGATCGCACTGGTATCACTGGCGCTGCCGCTGATCACCAAGATGCCGTCGGCGCCGGCCACCGAGCCGACCGTCGAGCCGACACCGGCCCGGCAGACGTAACGGCAGCTCGATCAGGAGCACCGGCAGCGACCCCGACCGGGTGACAGGTCGGGGTCGCTGCTCTCGCCCAGATGTGCCCGTCACATACGCGTGTAGCTGGACCTCACAGTCCATCGTGGACGAGCCGGCTGCGAAAAACTCACCGACGGACCGCGACGGTGACGCCCGGCCGTGCGGCCACCAGCTCACCGATGACCGGGTACCCGGGGATCTCGCCGGCGACCAGCAGCCCGCCCGAGGTCTGGGCGTCCGCGAGCAGCAGCAGCTCGTCCTCGCCGAGGCCACCGTCGTCGAGGTGGGCCCGCACCCAGTCGAGGTTGCGGCGGGTACCGCCGCTCACGTACCCGTCGGCCAGCGCCTGCCGGGCGTCGTCGAGGTACGGCACGGCACCGGCCTCGATCACGGCGGTCACCCCGCTCGCCCGGGCCAGCTTGTACAGGTGCCCGAGCAGTCCGAAGCCGGTGACGTCGGTGGCGCAGACCGCGCCCGCCGACAGCGCGGCGGCCGACGCGTCCCGGTTGAGCGTC
>JAVHWE010000390.1:0-11437 GCA_032160285.1 Micromonosporaceae bacterium
CACGCTCAACCGGCGGGTCGAGATCGTCGTCAAATCCGATCTGCCCGCCGCCGAGCGCGCCCTGCTGGCTTCGGCCGCCGGAAGCTGACGCGCATGTACGCCGACCCGAACCACCTGTCCCGTGACCGCGCCGCAGACCCGAAGGACAACTCATGAGCGACAAAGACACCGACAAGTCCGCCGCCGAGGCTCCGGCCAAGAAGGGCAAGAAGAAGCTGATCATCATCGTGGTGGCCGCGGTTGTCCTGCTCGGTGGCGGCGCCGGTGCCTATGTCGCCTTCTTCTCCGGACCGACGAAGAAGCCGGCTCCCGTCGAGGGCAAGGTCGTCGTGATGGATGCCATCACGGTCAACCTGGCCGACGGGCACTTCCTGAAGCTCAAGCTCGCGCTCCAGGCGACCGCGGCCGCCGCCGAGATCCCGGACGGCAGCCACGCGGCCGACATCGCCATCACCCAGTTCAGCAACATGAGCGTGGCGGAGCTGAGCTCCACCGAGGCGCGGGAGAAGGCAAAGAAGGAACTGACCAAAAAGGTGGAAAAGGCGTACAAAGATTTGATCATGGACGTCTACTTCACCGAATTCGTCATGCAGTGATCCGACCGCGATGCACTACCGGGTGATCGGCCGGTCCGCGCCGGCCGATCACCCGACGGGTTTCCTCAAGACCGGGCACGACCGGCCGATGAGGGCGTTGTGACACAGACGTCCTCGGTGGCCGGCCCGTCCCGCGCGGCCGGCCGGATCAACCGACGGGTCAAGAGTGCGGGCCCGGAACTGTACGACTTCCGGCGGCCCACCAAGTTGTCACGCGAGCACATCCGCACGTTGCAGATCGCGTACGAGACGTTCGCCCGCCAGTTCACCACCCTGCTCACGACACGCCTGCGCGCGGTGTCGATGGTGACCCTGGCATCGATCGACCAGTTCAGCTACGACGAGTACATCTTGTCGCTGGCGAACCCGACGGTGGTTGCGCTGGTCACCATGGAACCGCTACCGGGTACCGCGATCGTCGAATTCTCGCTGCCCACAGCGATGGCCTCCATCGACCATCTGCTCGGCGGCTCGGGCGGCGCGCAGCCGGCCCGGCCGCTGACCGACATCGAGACACCGCTGCTGCAGAGCCTGATCGTGCGCATTCTCGGCGAACTTCGGTACGCGCTGGAGCCGATCGCGGCGGTGGACCCCAAGCTGACCGGCATCGAGTACAACCCGCAGTTCGTGCAGGCCGGGGCGGCATCCGATCCGGTCATCGTCGCCTCGTTCGACCTGAAGGTCGGCGCCGAGGAGTGCGTCGCCACGGTGTGCCTGCCGTTCAACATGATTTTTCCCAAGCTGCAGAGCGACCCGGCCGGGGTGCAGCTCAACCCGGCCCAGCGGGCCGAGCGCGACCTGGCCCACCGCAACCTGGTCGCCGGCCTGGAGAGCGCGCCAATCGAGGTGGTCGTGCGCTTCAAGCAGGTACGGATGCGCCCGGAAAACCTCATCAACCTCGCCGTCGGCGAGGTCGTCGCGCTCGGCCATCCGTTGACGCAGCCGCTCGCGGTGACCTCGGCCGGCATGACGTTCGCCGAGGCCGTGCCCGGTACCCAGGGTTCCCGCGTCGCCTGCCTGGTCGTCGCGTCCGGCAAGGAGGACCGCCGCCCATGAGGGAGCCAATCAGCGCGTTCGGCGCGGAGACCGCCCGATGAGTGCGCCCGCCACCACGGCACGCGACTTCGAGCGCGCGGTCGCCGCCGCCGAGGCGGCCGTCGCGCTGCTGCCCGCCGCGAGCCCGCTGTCGGTCGGCACGCCGAGCCGGGACCCGTCGGCGGCCGCGCTGGACGGCGAGGCGATCCGGGCCCGGTTCTCCGGCGCGGCCCAGGGCGAGATCATCATGATCGTCGCGCGGGATCTGGTCGAAGCCCTGCGCGAGAGCCCCATCGGCTCGCTGGACGTGACGCAGGCGGTACGCCCGGCCATCGAGGCCGCGGCCAGCGTGCTCGGGCCGGTGGTGGTCGATCCGGGCAACGTCACCGACCCCACGATCGCCATCGCGGCCCTGGTGGAGGCCGGCGGCGTGCTGGTACCCCTGTCCGACGGCAGCACGGTCCGCGGCATGGTCGGCCTGCTCGTCACGGACGCCGCCGAGGCGCCGGCCCGGGGGGCCCTGGCCGGGACGGGTGGCGGTCCGCGTTCCGGCCTGGACCTGCTGCACGACGTCGAGATGGAGGTCACCGCCGAGCTGGGCCGGACCCGGATGAGCGTGCGGGAGCTGCTTTCCCTGACGCCCGGTACCGTCGTCGAGCTGGACCGGGCCGCCGGCGGAGCCGCGGATCTGCTGGTCAACGGCCGGCTGATCGCCCGCGGCGAGGTGGTCGTGATCGACGAGAACTTCGGCATCCGGATCACGGAGATCATTTCCCCCGCCGAACAGCGCGCCTAGGCGGCGGCGTGATCGAACTGACGCTCCGGATCATCTTCTCGCTGCTGGTTGTGCTCGGCCTGATGTGGGGCCTGGCCCGGCTGGTCCGGCGGCCGCTCGGCGCGCGCCGGGGCCACCTGGTCGACATCCTGGGCCGCCACCAGCTCAGCCGGGGCGCCTCGGTGGCGGTGGTCCGCGTCGCCGATCGGGCGCTCGTCCTCGGCGTCACGGACGGGCACGTCACGCTGCTCACCGAAACCGACCTGGAGACGATTGAGGAGTACCAGGAGACCGCGGTACGGCGGGAACATCTGTCGCTGGAGTCGCTGACCGGCTCGCCCGCGGGGGGCGGCAACCACGTTGCACCCGTCGTGTCCCCCGAACGGTCACTCACCGGCTCGATGCTGCTTACACGGACCTGGAACTCGCTGCGCGGACGGGGGGCACGAAAGTCGTGAGGCATGCGATCCGACTGACCCTCGCCACGCTCGGTCTCGCAACAGCGATGCTACTCACGACCGCGGCCCCGGCCGCGGCGGCACCGCCGGCACCGGCCGCGGTCACGACCGCGACAACGACGACCACCGCGCTCACCGAACCGGTCGCACCGAGCCCGCCGGCCGGACCGGCCGGACCGGCGGAGGGGACGGTCAGCGTCAACGTCGGTGGCACCAACGGCAAGCCGAGCAACTCGATCGTGATCCTCCTGGCCCTGACCGTTTTGTCAATCGCACCGGCTCTTCTTCTGCTCTGTACCAGTTTCACCAAGGTCTTCGTCGTCCTCAGCATCACCCGCAACGCACTCGGCCTCACCAGCGTGCCGCCCAACCAGGTACTCGCCGGCCTGGCCCTGTTCATCAGCCTGTTCATCATGGGCCCGGTGCTGTCCCAGGTGAACCACGACGGCGTCCAGCCCTACATCAAGGGCGAGAAGACCCAGTCGGTCGCGTTCACCGACGGGGTGAAGCCGCTCCGCACGTTCATGCTGGCCCATACCCGCAAGGACGAGCTGGCGCTGTTCACCAAGGTGGCCAACCGGCCGCTGCCGAAGACCAAGGAGTCCGTGCAGCTGACCACCCTGATCCCGGCGTTCGCGCTGTCCGAACTGCGGGCCGCGTTCATCATCGGCTTCGTCATCTACGTCCCGTTCCTGGTCATCGACATGGTGGTGTCCGCATCGCTGATGTCGCTGGGCATGATGATGTTGCCGCCGGTCACGGTGTCGCTGCCGTTCAAGATGCTCCTGTTCGTGCTCGTCAATGGCTGGGGCCTGGTCGTCACCGCCCTCGTCGCCAGTTACCACTAGCCAGTAACCACCAGCCAGTTACCACCAGCCGGCTACCGCTCACAGCTACCGCCCGGAGGCGCCCTTATGACCGACACCCAGATCGTCCACATCGGACTGCAGGCCATGACAGTCGCGGCGAAGCTGGGCGCGCCGGTGCTTATCACGGCACTGCTCGTCGGCTTCGCGGTCTCGCTGTTCCAGTCCGTGACCCAGATCCAGGAGGCCACCCTGTCGTTCGTACCGAAGGCGGTCGGCGTCGGCGTGGCGCTGCTGGTGACCGGCAACTGGATGCTGCACGAGATGATCTCGTTCACCACGATGCTGTACGCCCAGATACCCGTTCTCATCAACACGGCGTGAGCGAGCAGGCCCGGTCGTGGACATCGGTGTACCGACGGCGACGCTGACCGCGTTCCTGCTGGCGTCGACCCGGGCCGCGGCCTGGCTGGTCATGTCGCCACCGTTCAACTCCGGTGTGCTGCCGTCGCGGATCAAGGCCCTGCTCGCGGCCGCGATCGCGGCACCGATCGTCCCCTCGCTGGTCGACAAGGTACCGACGTTGGACACCTTCGCGATGCTGGTCAGCGTCGCCGAGCAGATCGTCATCGGTACCGCGCTGGGGTTTCTCACCTCGATGGTGTTCGCGGCGGTCAAGGCCGCCGGTGACCTGATCGACCTGTTCGGTGGCTTCTCGGTGGCGTTCGCGTTCGATCCCCTCGGCGCGTCCGGCAACTCCGGTGGCGGCGTGTTCGGCCGCTTCTACAACGTCATGGCGATCACGCTGCTGTTCGCCACCGACGGCCATCAGCTCGTCCTACGCGGCTTCACCAACTCCTACCGGGTCCTCCCGCTCAACGGCGCGCTGTCCATGCACGACCTCCAGCACCTCGTCACGAACGGTCTGGTGGAAATGTTCGCCTCGGCCATCCAGATCGCCGGACCACTGATCGCGGTGCTCTTCTGTACCGACATCGGGCTGGGGCTGTTGTCGCGGGTCGCGCCCGCACTGAACGCCTTCTCGCTGGGGTTCCCGGCCAAGATCCTGCTCACGCTGGCTGGAGCCGGTGTCGCCCTGAGCCTGTTGCCCCAGGTGGTCAGCAACATCGTGACCCGGGCGGTACGGCTGGTGCTGCAGGTCGTCGGGTCCTAGGCCGCCGGAGGTGATGACGTGAGCGGCGAGAAGACCGAAAAGCCCACCGAGAAGAAGAAGAAGGAAGCGCGCAAGGAGGGGCGCATCGCCCGTACCCCGGATCTTGGATCCTGGGGTGGTCTCCTGGTCGCGAGCATCGTGATCCCGATGGTGGTGCGCAACGCCATGCACGTCGCCGAGAAGTTGGTCTACCAGGCGACGGGGATCATCGCCGACCCCGACCCGATGAAGGCCGCGAAGGTGATGACCAGCGGCGTGCTGGCGGGTGCGGGTGCGGTCGCGCCGCTGGTCCTCGGCATCATGGTGACCGGTCTGGTGCTGGGGGCGGCGCAGGGCGGCATCCGGCCGGCGATGAAATTGCTCAAGCCGGACTTCAAGCGCATCAATCCGTTCTCCGGCCTGAAGAAGACACTCGGCCCGCACGCCGCGTGGGAGGCCGTCAAGGCGCTGGCCAAGACCGCCGTCGTGGGTACCGTGCTGTACCTGTCCCTGCGTACCATGCTGCCCGGGCTGGTCGGCGTCGGTTCGATGCCGCTCGCCGGCCTGATCGACCTGATCGCCGGCACCGTGGTACGGCTGGTGCGGGCCGCCGCCATCGCCGGTCTGGTGATGGCGGTCGCCGACTACGCGGTGGTCAAGCGACGCATCAACAAGCAGCTACGGATGAGCAAGCACGACATCAAGCAGGAGTACCGGCAGTCCGAGGGCGATCCCCAACTGAAGGGCGCGATCCGGGCCAGGCAGATGGCGATGAGCCGGCTGCGCATGATGACCGATCTCGAAAAGGCGGACGTGGTGCTGGTCAACCCGACCCACGTCGCGGTTGCGCTGCGCTACGACCCGATGCGGGGTGCCCCCCGGGTGGTGGCGAAGGGCGCCGGCCCGGTGGCCGCGAGGATCCGGGCCGTGGCGGCGGAGAAGCGGATTCCGATGGTCGAAGATGTCGCGCTGGCCCGCGCCCTCCACAAGGCGTGCGAACTGGGCAGCGAGATCCCGCCGGACCTGTACAACGCGGTGGCCCGGGTGCTGGCGTTCGTGATGATGCTCAAGGGTCGTGGTTCGGCCGCCGGTTCGCACCGCGTCCCGGCCGTGGCCGGCCATTGACGCCCCGGCCGGTGACGCCGCCCCGCCGGCACCCGGCCACCACCCGGAAAGCCTCAACCGGGCAGTGCACCGGCCGATAGGGACGCCGTCACGGACGGCACCCTAGGCCACGGACCGGCTTCCACACACCTGGTGACCCGGGGAAGGTGTTGTGTCCGGCCGTCGATTGAGCCAGCTCGCGGTACCCCTCGGGGTTGTGATGATCATCATCATGATGGTCGTTCCGCTGCCGAGCATGCTCATCGACCTGTTCATCGCGATGAACATCACCGGTGCCCTGCTCATCGTCCTGGTCAGCATGTACGTGCGGCGCCCGCTGGACTTCTCCGCGTTCCCGTCGATGCTCCTGATCATGACTTTGTTCCGGCTCGCGCTCAACGTGAGCGCCACCCGGCTGGTCCTCCTCAACGGCTTCGCCGGCAAGGTCATCGACGCGTTCGGGCACTTCGTGGTCGGCGGCCAGCTGGTGATCGGCCTGGTCATCTTCGCCATCCTGTTCGTCATCCAGTTCCTGGTGATCACCAAGGGCGCCGAGCGGGTCGCCGAGGTCGGTGCCCGGTTCACCCTGGACGCGATGCCCGGCAAGCAGATGGCGATCGACGCGGACCTCAACGCCGGCCTGATCGACGAGATCGAGGCCCGCAAGCGGCGTGGCGACGTCTCCGCCGAGGCCGACTTCTACGGCGCGATGGACGGTGCGTCCAAGTTCGTCAAGGGCGACGCGATCGCCGCCATCGTCATCACCGTGATCAATCTGCTCGGTGGGTTCGCCATCGGCATGCTCCAGAAGGGGCTCTCACCGGCCGAGTCCATCCAGAAGTACAGCCTGCTGAGCGTGGGCGACGGCCTGGTCTCGCAGATCCCGGCGCTGCTGCTGTCGGTGGCGACCGGCCTGATCGTGACCCGCTCGGCGACCGACGCCGACATGGGCTCGGTCGTCGCCCAGCAGCTCGGCCAGCACAAGACCGCGCTGCGGATCGCCGGCGGTACCGCGCTCGGCCTGTGCCTGATACCGGGCCTACCGAAACCCCCGTTCCTGATCGTCGGTATCGCGGTCCTGGTGGCCGCCCAGCGGGTACCGGGCAAAAAGACCGAGGAAACCGGGGACGCGGAGGCGGAGGCACCCGCCCCCGCGGACGCCACCGAGACGCTGCTCGGCGAGATGCGGGTCGATCCGCTCGAACTGGCGCTCGCCCCCGACCTGGTCGACCTCGTCGACGGTGCCGGCGGCGACCTGCTGGAACGGGTCCGGTCACTGCGCCGCAAGGTCGCCCTGGACCTCGGTATCGTGATGCCGCCGGTGCGCACCCGCGACGACCTGGACCTGCCGCTGTCCACGTACGCGATCCGGATCAGCGGGGTCGACGTCGCGCACGGTCAGGCGCCGCCGGGCACCGTCCTCGCGATCGGCGAAAACCTGGACTTCCTGCCCGGCCGGGCCGGCGTCGAGCCGGTCTTCGGGCTGACCGGCAAGTGGGTACCGGCCGAACTGCGCCACCAGGCCGACATGTCGGGCGCGACGGTCGTCGACCGGGCCTCGGTCGTCATCACCCACCTCGCCGAGGTCGTCCGCGCCAACGCCAGCAGACTGCTCGGCCGCGAGGACGTCCGGGCGCTCGCCGACGTGGTGAAGCGAAGCCACCCGGTCGTGGTGGAGGACCTCACCCCGGCCCTGCTCAGCCTCGGCCAGGTGCAGCGGGTCCTGCACAGCCTGCTCGACGAGGACGTACCCATCCGCGACCTGGTCCGCATCTTCGAGGCGCTGTCGGTGACGGCCAAGACCACGGTCGACCCCGACGCCCTGCTGGAGGCCGCCCGCGCCGCCCTCGGACCGGCCATCGCGGCCCGGTACGCGGTCGAGGGCACCCTTGTGGTGGTGACCCTCGATCCGCGACTGGAGCAGCAACTCCTCGAAGCGCTGCGACCGACCGACGCCGGCGTGCAACTGCTCATCGACACCGGACGCGCCGAGGCACTGATGGAGGAGCTGACCCGGATCGCCGAGGTCGCCGAGCAGCGCGGGGTGAACCCGGTGGTCGTGGTCTCACCCCAGCTTCGGGTACCGCTGCGCCGGATGACGCAGGTCGCCGTCCCCCGGGTGCCGGTCCTGTCGTACTCCGAGATCGCCCGCAGCGCGCTGCGCGTCGAGACCGTGGGGGTGGTGAGCGGTGCCTACTCGATTGCTGCTTGAGGGCTCCGACATCCAGCAGCTACTGGCCCAGGTACGCGAGGCGCACGGCGCGACCGCGAAGATCGTGTCCGCCGACCGGGTCCGCCCCACCGGACTGATGGGACTCTTCGGCCGCCAGCGCTACGAGCTGACCGTGGAGGTCGCCGACGACGCGGCCGGCCCGGCGGCTTCACAACCCCCGCCCGGCCCGGCGGCTTCACAACCCCCGCCCGGACCGGCGGCTTCGCATTCCCCGCCCGGACCGGCGGCTTCGCATTTCCAGGCCGGCCTGCCGGCCGCGACCATCGCGTACCAGGGTGCCCTCGCCGCAGCCGGTACGGCCGGAATTCCCGGCGGCGTGCCGGCACCGCCCCCGCCGGCGGCCGGGGTGCACGCGCGCGACGGGCAGGGTCCCGCGGACGCGCTGATCGCGCTGGTCGAAGAGGAGGAGCGGCAACAGTTCGGGTACGCCGGACGCCACGAGACGACCGTGCCGGACCCGCCGATCGACCCGGCGGCGAACAGGACACCGAGGCCCGACCGGGCGACCGACGGGCCGGCCGAGGTACGGGCGGACAGGGCGGTGGACCCGGTCGTCGGGGTGGCGGCCGGCCCACCGACGCCGTCGGCGCCGACCGCCGGCGGCGACGAGCAGGCCACCGCCGGGGCCCTCGCCTTCGCCGATGTACTGTCCGGCCTGGGCATCCCCGGTTGGCCGTCCGACCACCAGGTACCGGACTCGCCGGTGGACCCGTTCGCCGTGCCGCCGCCGCACCGCGCCACCGCCCGCACCCCGCAACCGGAGCCCGCGGTGAACCCACAGCCGCGGGCCGCCGCGGCCACCGACGCACAGCCGCGGGCCGCCGCGGCCACCGACGCACAGCCGCCGCCCGCCGACGACGCGCCGGTGGTGATCCCGCGGTACCAGCCGGCGCGGCTGCCGGCAGACACCCCGCTGACCACGATCCTCGCCGCCCTCGGCCTACCGCCGGAGCTGTGCGACCGGGTAACCGGTTTCGACTCGTACCGGGCGATCGTCGCCGTTGTCGAGCTGCTGCCGGCGCCACCGGCGGTGCCGTCCGGCGGGGGCGATGTCCTGATGATCGTGGGTGAGCTGGCCGGCGCGATGGCGACCGCGCACACGGTGGCGGAGCGGTTGGGCCTGCCACCGACCGACACGCTGCTCGCCGCGGGCAGCTTCGCCGGTACCGGCACGCCGACCGAACGCCGGCTGACCGGCCGCACCCACGCGGTGGGGCAGGTCGCCGAGCTGCGCACCGACGCGACGGCACCGATCATCATCGTGGTCGACGCGCCGGCGGACGGGACCGGTACCGTGCTGGCCCGCTCGATCGTCGACGGCGTCGACGCGACCGCGGTCTGGGCGGTGGTAGACGCCACCCGCAAGACCGCCGACAGCGCCCGCCTGCTGGCCGGTATCGGTCGGGTGGACGCGATCGCGGTCCACGGCTGGGCGGCGACCGCCGAGCCGGCCGCGGTACTGCGGCTGGGCCTGCCCGTGGCGCTGCTCGACGGTGATACGCCGACACCGCACCGGTGGGCGGCTCAGTTGTGCCAACGGTTGGAGGGAGTGGTAGCGCGATGAGCAACAGTCACCCGACCCCGAAGATCAACTCTCTGGTCGACCTGACCCTCGGTGGTACCCAGTACCTGTCGCGGGTGGAGTCGTTCGACGGGCCGACCGTATGGGTGGCCGCGCCGCTGTCGGGCACCGTCGAAACGCCGTACCTGGGCAGCCCGGTGTCGCTGCGGTGGAGCGCCGGGACCCGCGGCCGGTACCTGGCCGAGGCGAGCCTGCGGGCGACCGACCGGCCGGCCGGTACCGCGCTGAACCGGTGGAACCTGAGCCTGGACCGCCCGCCGGTCATCGACCAACGCCGCCAGTTCGTCCGGTCCGGCGGGGGCGAGTTGGTGGTGCTCCAGCCGCGGTGGTCCGACGCACTGCCCGGCAGGGTCACCAACTTCGGCGAGGGCGGCCTGCTCTGCCGGCTGCCGACCGAGGCGCTGGCGCGCGGGGAACTCGCCATCGGCGACCCGGTCGGGGTACTGGTGAGGTTCGACGATGAATCGTTCACGGTGGACGGCTGGGTGCTGCGCGTCGAGGGTAACCGGGTCGGGGACAACCGGGTCGGCGCCGACCGCCCGACCCACCTGGTCGACGTGACCGTGACGTACCAGCTGACCGATCAGGATGCCGATCGGGTCCGGCGCTACATCATGCGCCAGGAGATGCTGACCCGTCGGACCGCCGCCGACGCGGCCCGCTGAACGGATCCGACCGTGAGTTTCGCCCGGATGCCGACCCTGCTGCTGGCCGCGGTGCTGGACAGCCCCGCGCTGTGGCACGCCTTCGTGGCGCACGATCTCGACTACACCACGGCCGGAGTCCGTTACCTGATCGCGGTGGTGGTGGCGGCGGTGATGATGGCGCTGGTGCGCTCGATGGCGAGCGGGTACACCAACCGCAACGACCGAGCCCGGGCCGCGGCGAAGCTGTCCGGACCGGCCCGGCGGGCGGACGACACCGACGACAGCGACAGCGACAGCGGTGGCGGTGGCGGTAGTCAGCCGGGAAGTTGACCTCGGAGGAACTCGCGAGCGGCTGCTCAGCCGACCAGGCTGATGGCGAGCCGGCCCTCGCCGTAGCCGCCGACTGCCACGGTGAGGTCGATGCGGCGACCGAGCGCCAGCAGCGCGCTCGACGCGTCGCTCGGCACGATCTCACCGGGCATGTAGACCTTGTACAGCCGCAGGTGTCCCGCCCCTTCGCGGTTGAGGAGGATGGTCATGATGTTGCACACCTCCTGGATGTTCTCCGCGACGGGTGGGGGGATGATCCGGGCCGCGACGGCCTCCTTCGCGCCACCGGGGGGCAGCAGGCCGATCGCCGCCCCGGCGTACACCGTCAGCGGAAAGTTCATGCCGACCACGGCGCCCAGCTTCAGCTTCTCGTCGACGTACACGCTGACCAGCATGCTGGCGGTGTTCTGGACGAGCAGCGGGTTGGTCGGGCTCACCGTGATGGAGCGCCCCAGCGTGTCCTCGAAGAGGTCGCGGACGTCCTTCACGGTGGGAAGCTGAAGCGGCATAACCGTTATTATCCTCAAACTGGCACCAAAGTGTCACGAAACGCCCGATCGGTAAGCGGCTCGGTGACAACACGAGCGTCGGCGAGCGGCGTGGTTAGCGGGCGGCCATCCGGGTGGAGACGGTGCCCGGCGGAACAGCCTCGATCCAGGACTGGAACCCGGCGAGCGTCGACTGGGACATCGCGATCTCGATCGGCACGCCGTCGCTG
>JAVHWE010000392.1:0-5819 GCA_032160285.1 Micromonosporaceae bacterium
AGTAGTTCGGCGGCCACACGTTCGCGACGATCGGGTTGTTCGGGTACTCGGTGAACGGTCCGGCCAGCGTGTCCCCGTACGCGAGGCAGATGCCGCCGGGTGCCTCGTGCGGCGCGTAGTACAGGTAGTAGCGGCCGAGCGGACTGGTCAGCTTGTCGGATACGCCCCGGATGCACGGAAAGATCAGTTCGTTGGTCGGGTTGTACCGCAGCGCGGCCTTGTTCAACGGGACGCCGATGAACTGGTACGTCGGGAATCCGGCGGGTGCGGCCTGTGCCGGCCCGGGGCCGATAAGCGCGCCGAGCCCGCCGGCGGTGGCCGCGGCGGCGGTGCCGGCCAGCAGCTGGCGCCGGTTGAGGAACATGTTCATCGCCGACGGCTCCGATCGAAGAGTATACCGAAAGTAACGGTGAGTCTCGACGCATTGATGGCCATAAGTCAATAGACTAATACGAATTAGTAAGAGGGTTTCACGGTATTGACGCGGGGCCGGTGACCGATCACGCTAGGGGTCGAACTAATACGCATTAGCACCGCAAGGAGAGGCCAGGCGTGAGCGGACCCCGGAGGCGGGTGACCCAACAGGACATCGCCCGGATGGCCGGCGTCAGCCAGACCACCGTGTCCGTTGTCCTCAATGGGCGATCCGATTCCGACATCCGGATCGCGCCGGACACCCGCGACAAGGTACTGCGCGCGATCGCGGCGACCGGGTACGTGGCGGATCCGGTGGCCCGCCGGCTCGCCGCCCGGCACAACCGGATCATCGGTGTGTTCTCCTACGAGCCGGTCTTCCCGGCCGCCAACGGCGACTTCTACCAGCCCTTCCTGGTCGGCATCGAGCAGCGTGCCGAGAGCATCGGCTGCGACCTGCTGCTGCTGACCAGTACCCCGGTGGTGGACGGCCGGCGGCGGATATTCCACCCGGACAACCGGCTGCGGCTGGCCGACGGGTGCATCCTGCTGGGGCGCTCGCTGGACCCGGAGGAGCTGGCCAAGTTGGTCGCCGACGGCCTGCCGTTCGTATCGATCGGCCGGCGCGACGACGCGGGCGGCCCGGTGCCCTACGTCGGCGCCGACTACGTCTCGGCCACCGCGGCCCTCGTCGACCGCGCGGTGGAGCTGGGCCACCGGCGGCTGGCCTACCTCGGTCATGGCGGGGGTGCCGAGTCCTGGGCCGACCGCTACCTCGGCTTCGTCACGGCCTGCGCACGGGCCGGCGCGCAGGCCGTCCACCTGGCCCCGCCCATCCCGGACGGTTCGTCGACCGGGGCGGCGGGCACCCGGGGCGTGGTGGCGCGGCAGGTCGTCGGGGACGTCGCGGCCGCCCTCGACGCCGTACTGGGCCAGGGGATCACCGCCGTGATCGCCGAGGAGCACGCCGACGGGGTCGCGCTGTTCCAACTCGCCCGCCAGCTCCGCGCCGGCATCTCGGTGGTCACCCTGGGCGAACCGACCCGGGCCGCGCAGCCGACCGACGTCGAGTTCAGTGGCCTGCACATTCCGCGCCAGGAAATGGGCGCGCAGGCCGTCGTCGTGCTGACCGCGCTGATCGAGGGCCAGTCCGTCGCGGCGCAACGCCTGCTGACCTGCGATGTGGTGCCCGGCGCCACGCTCACGAGTCCCATGCCGGACGCCGCACCGCGAGATGCCCGTACGTCGGGGAGGCCGTGATCATGCATGCAGACATCCTGGTCGTCGGCGGCGGACTCGGTGGCGTCGCCGCCGCGCTGGCGGCGCTGCGGGCCGGCCGCCGGGTGGTGCTCACCGAGGAGTTCGACTGGCTCGGCGGCCAGCTCACCAGCCAGGCCGTACCGCCGGACGAGCACTCCTGGGTCGAGCAGTTCGGCATCACCGACAGCTATCGGGCGCTACGCGAGGAGATCCGTGCGTACTACCGCCGGTGGTACCCGCTGACCCCGGCGGCCAGGGCGTGGCGGGAGCTCAACCCCGGCGGCGGCCACGTCAGCCGGCTGTGCCACGAGCCGCGGGTCGCCGTCGCCGTCCTCGATCAGATGCTCGCGCCGTACCGGGGCAGCGGGCGGCTGACCGTCCTGCAGCCGTACGGTCCGGTCGCCGCCACCGTGGACGGCGACCGGGTCTCCAGCGTCACGGTGGCCCACCGCGACACCGGCGACCGGCTCACCGTCACCGCCCCGTACGTCATCGACGCCACCGAGACCGGCGAGCTGCTGCCGCTGACCGGTACCGAGTACGTGACCGGGTTCGAGTCCCGGCGGGAGACCGGCGAGCCTAGCGCGCCGGAGACCGCACAGCCGGGGAACATGCAGGCGGTATCGGTGTGTTTCGCGGTCGACCATGTCGACGGCGACCACACCATCGACCGGCCGGCCCGGTACGACTTCTGGCGCGCCTACTCGCCGGAGTTCTGGGGGGCGCCGCTGCTGTCGTTCCGCTCGCCGAACCCGCGCACGCTGGCGGTGCAGGAGCGCACCTTCACCCCGAATCCCGACGACGACCCGATGAACGTCGTCGCCGACCAGCGGGTCAGCGCGGGCGACGGCAACCTGTGGACGTTCCGCCGGATCGCGGCCCGCCGGCTGTTCACCGAGGGCACGTACGACAGCGACATCTGCCTGGTCAACTGGCCGATGATCGACTACTTCGAGCACCCGGTGATCGACGTACCCGACGCCGCCGAGCACCTGCGCCGCGCCCGCGAGCTGTCCCGCTCGGTCCTGTACTGGCTGCAGACCGAGGCGCCCCGGCCCGACGGCGGTACCGGCTTTCCGGGGCTTCGGCTGCGCGGCGACGTCACCGGTGGCGCCGACGGGCTGGCCCAGGCGCCCTACTACCGCGAGTCGCGGCGGATCCGGGCCGAATGCACGGTCGTGGAGCAGGACCTGTCCCTGGCGGTCCGCGGCGACAAGGGCGCCGCCTCCTACGCCGATTCGGTCGGTGTCGGCATGTACCGCATCGACCTGCACCCCTCGACCGGCGGCGACAACTACATCGACGTCGGCTCGTGCCCGTTCGAGATCCCGCTCGGCGCGCTCATCCCGCGCCGGGTGGACAACCTGCTCCCGGCGGGCAAGAACATCGGTACCACGCACATCACCAACGGCTCCTACCGGCTGCACCCGGTCGAATGGAACGTCGGTGAGGTCGCGGGCGCGCTGGCGGCGTACTGCCTGGTGGGAAACACCACTCCACGCGCCGTCCGCAACACCCCGGAGCTGCTGTCCGGGTTCCAGGAACACCTTGGGCGGGCCGGCATACCGATCCGCTGGCCCGACCTATCTGGATACTGAGCGGAGTTTGACGATGAGAACTCGTGGCATGGCCTACGCCCTGGCCGGCCTGCTGGCATTATCCGTCGCCGCCTGCGGGGGTGGCAAAAGCGACACCCCGAAGGCCAGCAACACCGGACCCGTGTCCCTGCGGATGACCGTGTGGACCTCCAACGCGGCGCACCTGAAGCTGTTCAACGACATCGCCGCCGCCTACAAGGCGGCCCACCCGCGGATCACCACAATCACCTTCGACTCGATCCCCCTCGACTCGTACACCACCACGCTGACCACCCAGATCGCCGGTGGCAACGGACCCGACCTGGCCTGGATCCTCGAGTCGTCCGCGCCGGACTTCGTCAGTTCCGGTGCTCTCGTGGGCCTGAACTCCACCATCGACAGCGCGGCCGGGTACAACGCCAAGGACCTGAGCCCCGCGGCGACCCGGCTCTGGACCCAGGGCGGCAAGCTTTTCGCGTACCCGTTCTCCACCTCACCGTTCGGCGTCTTCGTCAACACCGACCTGCTCACCGCCGCCGGGGTGGCCGACCCCGCCGGCAGCGTCGCGTCCGGGCAGTGGACGTGGGACAACGTGCGGTCGGCGGCCGCGGCGGCACACGCCAAGACCGGCAAGGCCGGCCTGGTGATCCGCGACTTCGACTACAAGGGCTGGGACAACCTGTCCACGGTATGGACCGGCTGGGGGGCCCAGGCCTGGAGCGCGGATGGCAAGACGTGCGGCTTCAACCAGCAGCCGATGGTCGACGCGATGACCTTCCTGCACAAGGGCATCTTCACCGACCAGGCGTTGCCCGGTCCCGGTACCACCGCGGACTTCTTCGCCGGTGACGCGGCGATGACCATCACCCAGATCTCCCGCGCCTCGCTGTTGGCGTCGGCCAAGTTCAAATGGGATCTGGTACCGCTGCCGACCGGCCCGAAGGGCAAGTACGCGGTGATCGGCCAGGCCGGCCTCGGCGTGCTCAAGAAGTCCCCGCACGCCGACGTCGCGGCGGACTTCCTCGCGTACTTCACCAACCCCGCCAACTCCGCCAAGCTGGCCGCCTACTTCCCGCCGCCGCGTAAGTCGCAGCTCACCGCGGAGACGCTGGCCAAGACGAACCCACTGCTCAAGCCGGCGCAGCTGCAGCAGGTCGTCATCGACGGCATCGCCAGCGGCGTGGTGAAGCCCAGCCACAGCGGCCAGGCCGAGCTGAACCAGGCGGTTCGGTCGGCGCTGGATCCGCTGTGGAAGCCCGACGCCAACGTCCGCTCCGTGCTCGACGGCGTCTGTACCACGATCAAACCCCTACTGGCAAAGTAGATGAGCGGAACCTTCTGGACGGGTAGCCGGCGGGACCAGCTCGCCGGCTACCTGTTCGTCGCACCGCAGCTCATCGGCTGGGTGCTGTTCGTCGCGGTACCGCTGGTCCTGGTGGTCTGGTACAGCCTGCACGAGTGGAACGTGCTGGGGGACACCTTCCAGTTCACCGGCACGGCCAACTACCGCGAGCTGCTCGACGACCCGAAGCTGCGCCGGGTGCTCGTCGTCACCGCGCTGTTCTCGGCCGGCCTGGTCGTGGGAAACCTCACCCTGGCGCTGTTCCTGGCCGTCCTGCTCAACCAGCGGCTGCGCGGCACGGTCGCGTTCCGCACCGTGTTCTTCTCCCCGGTCGTGGTCAGCCTGATCGCCTGGACCATCGTGTGGGGTTTTCTGTTGCAGGACAACGGCGGGGTCAACGGCCTGCTGCGGGTGGCCGGGGTGCACGGCCCGAACTGGCTGCGCGGCGATACAACGGCGCTGGTGTCGGTGATCGTGGTACAGGTGGTGAAGAACGTCGGGCTGAACATGGTGCTGTTCCTGGCGGCGCTGCAGGGAGTCCCCGCGGTCCTGCATGAAGCGGCCACAGTGGACGGCGCCGGCTGGTGGCGGCGGTTTCGCAGCATCACGGTACCGATGATCAGTCCGACCATTCTGCTCACCTCCATCATCACGGTGGTCGGGTCGTTGCAGGTCTTCGCGCAGATCGCCGTGTTGACCCAGGGCGGCCCCGGTGACTCGACCACGGTGCTCGTCTACTACCTGTACCAGGAGGCGTTCCAGTTCCACCACTTCGGCTACGGCGCGACCCTGTCGGTCCTGCTGTTCGCGATCGTGCTGGCACTGACGGTGGTGCAGTGGCAGCTGCGCAGGCGGTGGGTCTTCCTTGAGTCGTAGAGCGAAGACCAGCGTGTACGGGGTCCTCTGCCTGCTGGCCGTACCGTTTCTGTTCCCGACCTGGTGGATGCTCACGTCATCGGTGAAACCGGTCAACGAGGTCTTCGCCTTCCCGCCGTCCCTGTGGCCCTCCACCGTGACCTTCCACGCGTACCAGCAGGTCTTCACCCTGCAACCGTTCGCCCGCCAGTACTTCAACAGCATGTACATCGCGGCCGCGGTTACCGTGGGCACGATGGCCGTCGCGTCGCTGTCCGGGTACGCGTTCGCCCGAATCAGGTTTCGCGGTGGCAACGCGCTGTTTGTGGTCATCCTCAGTGGACTGTTGATTCCGAGCGAGGTGACCATCG
>JAVHWE010000416.1:0-2911 GCA_032160285.1 Micromonosporaceae bacterium
ACACCGTTGACCGCGTTCCAGCCCTGCAGCGCCAGGCCGTCCGGATTGACCAGGGTGCCGTTGGCGTCGAACGCGAACGCGCCGGCGCGGCTGTAGAGGCTCTCCCCACCCGAGCGCACGGTGAAGAACCCGTCACCGTTGATCATCAGGTCGGTGCTACGCCCGGTGGCCTGGGCGGTGCCCTGGCCGAAGTTCGTCACGATCGCCGCGCTGCGCACCCCGAGGCCGACCTGGGCCGGATTGGTGCCGCCGATCCCGGCGGCCGGTGCGCCGGCGGTCTTCGTCATCTGGCTCAGGGCGTCCTCGAAGACGCTCTGCGACGACTTGAATCCGGTGGTGCTGACGTTGGCGATGTTGTTTCCGGTGACGTCCATCATCTGCTGGTGGGCGCGGAGGCCGCTGATACCGCTGAACAGGGAACGGAGCATGGAAGGGTGCCTTTCCTCAGAATGGGAGTTGCCGGTCAGCCGGCGGTGCTGCTGCGGACTTCCTTGACTGAGGACAGCGGAACATCCGTGTTCCCGACGTGGAGGGTCGAGTTGCTGCCCATGAGCCTGGCGGCGGTAACAACGCCAGTGGTGTCTTTGCCGTCGGTGCCGACGTAGCTGACCGTCTTGCCGACGA
This sequence comes from Micromonosporaceae bacterium, assembly GCA_032160285.1. Lineage (GTDB taxonomy): Bacteria > Actinomycetota > Actinomycetes > Mycobacteriales > Micromonosporaceae > Planosporangium. Next base: position 625 of record JAVHWE010000416.1, read on the forward strand.
GGTTGCTCGCGCCGAACTGGAGCTGCGCGGTGACCAGTTGCTGCTGTGCGTCCGCCAGGCTGGTGAGCTTCTCGACCATGGTGAACTGAGCGGTCTGCGTCATGAACTGGCTCGGGTCGGCCGGGCTGCTCGGGTCCTGGTACTTCAACTGCGCGACGAGCAGCCGCATGAAGTCGTCCTTGCCGAGCTCGTTGCTGCCGGGCTTGGCGGTGCCGCCGGACGGGGTGGTGCCGGCGCCGCTGGCGGCGAGGACGTCCGTGAGCGAGCTGGGGGTGATGCTTGTCATCGCCGCTTCCTTTCGTGTTCAGACCCGTAGGTCAAGCCCGTTGCCGCCGGTACGGTTGGCAGCGTCGTCGAGCTGATCGTGTTGGCGCGATTTGGGGGACTGCCGCCCGCTGTCGCCTTCCGGCGATCGTGAGTGGTTGCGGCCCCCACGTTCGGGTGTCGCTCCCTGGCCCCGGTCGTGACCGGCGTCCATGGACAACGTGCTGGTGCCGGACTGCTCCAGCTCCTGGCGCAACTCGGGGAGAGCGGCGCGAAGCGCCTCCCGTCCCGCGTCCGTCGCGCCCGCGAGCTGGACATGGATCTCGCCGTTGCGTACTTCGGCTGTCACACTGATCGGCCCGAAGTCCACCGGGTTTAGGTGGACGGTCAAACGATGTACCCCGTCGACGCCATTTTTCAGCGGCACGATGTGCTGTGCGAGTTGAGCGGCGTGCGACGGTGTCCGGTCAGGTGCGGCCGTGGGTGCGACCGCGGTCGTGACGGCGACCGGAGCCGTCGGTGCGACGCTCGCGTTCGCCGCGGCCGCGGCGAACGAGCTGGCGTCGGGCGCGGCACCGGTGGTACCGGCGGCGTTGCCCTGGGCCGGGCCACGGCCAGGATGGACGCCGCGCCGCGCTGCCGGCTCACCGGTTCCTGCCGTCGCCCGTGCGCCGGCTGCGGTCAGATCCACCGACGGTACCGGCTGAGCCCGGTCACCGGCTGTCCGTGCGGGTGCCGGTGTGACCGGTGGTGGGTAGGCGACCGGCGGTGCAGCTGCCGGTGTGGAAGGGGCCGGGGTTGCGGCGGCCGCCGGGTCCGAAGTGGCCGGTGCGGCGCCAGCTGCTGTGGTGGCCGGTGTCGGGTTCCCCGGTGTCGGGGTTCCGGCGGTCGGGATTCCGTATGTCGGCTTTCCCGGTGTCGGGGCTTTGGCTGTCGGGGTTTCCGGTGTCGGGTTCACTTGTGTCGGGCTCCCTGGTGTCGGGTTTCCCGGTGCTTCGGTGGTCGGTGTCGGGTTGGTTGATGCGACGGTGGCCGGTGTTGAGTTCGCCGGTGTTGCGGCGGCCGGGATCGCCCTGCCCGTTGCGGTGGCCGGTGGTGAGCTGACCGGTGCAGCGGTTCCCGGTGCGGCAGCTGTCGCGGGGGCGGCCGTCGGGACGGCGGACGGCTGGCCAGGCGGGTGGTCGGCGAGCATGGCTTGGTCGGCCGGAACCGGGGCGGTCACCGTGGGGCCCGGCGCGGAGAGCATGGATGCGTTCGGCGTACCCGTCGCGGCGGAGTACGCGGTACCCGCCGTCCCTACCTCGGCGGAGTACGCGGTACCCGCCGTCCCTACTTCGGCGGAGTACGCGGTACCCGCCGTCACGACCGGTACCCGCGGCGTTTGGGACGCCGGCGTCGTCGGGGCGGCCGGCGGGGCCGGGGACCGCTGCGGCGCCTGGGTTTGTGGCGGTGCCGGCGTGGGGGCCGTGGGGGCCGTGGTGGACCGGCTGCCCGCAGGCGCGCCCGCGGCGGTGGCTGTGCTGGCCGCGGTGGTGGTGGAGATGGTACCGGTCGCGATGGTCGCGGTCGGTGCGCCGGTGGTCGGGTCGACCGGCCCGGCCGCCGGCCGGAACGGCCCCGCTGCCGCGGGCCGGGCTGTACCCGGTGCCGCGGGCCGGGCGGTCGCCGGCCGGTTGACCGCGTGTGTCGCGACCGGGGTGGCGGTCGGCGGCGACGCCTGACCGTGGCCTGTCCGGCCCTGGCCGGCTGCCGTGGCACCGGACGCAGCCGTCGCTTGCGCGGCGAAACGCGATCCGGTGCCGGTGCTGCTGTCGGCGGCGGCGGTGCTCGCGGTGCTGACCGCGTTGGCTGCTCCGCTCGGGCCGTCGACACCGGGCGTCGCGGCGGTCCCGGTGGTCCCGACCGGGTTGGCCATCGTGACCGCGCCGGTGGTTGCGGTCGGGTCGGTGGTGGCGGGCGTGGTCACCGCGCCGGTCGTCTCGACGGTGCCGGCTGTCCTCGCCGCACCGGCGCCCGCGCCCGT
>JAVHWE010000424.1:0-4690 GCA_032160285.1 Micromonosporaceae bacterium
GGTTCCGGCTGGGCGGCATGCTGAGCCGGCTCGGGCCGTGGCGGTTCCGGCGGCGGCGATGCGCCGCCGGCGCGGTCGTCGGTAGCGATCGGCCCACCTCCGGATCTGCACCCCAGCGGGTACGGCACCCCCGCCGGGTGACGCTCACAGGCCACTGTAACCGCGCTGCCGACGCACCGGCGCCCACCTCACTGGTGGTGTCGACGGTGTCGGCTGCCCGCAGCGACCCGGCCGTCGTTCACCCGTTCGGGTCGGGTCACCCGGAAGACGTACGCGAGCATGTTTCGCATCTACTCGCGGACCGGTTACCGTGCACTGGTGCGAGCCGTTTCCCCGAGGTCAGCCCCGTCCGCGGCACCACCGACCGGCCGGCGGGCGCTGCGGGCCCGCTTCGAGGCGGCGACCGGGCGACTCGATCCGCCATTCGCGGTGATCGATCTGGACTCCTTCGATGTCAACGCCTCCGCGCTGGTCATCCTGGCGGTGGGCAAGCCGCTGCGGATCGCCAGCAAGTCCCTGCGGTGCCGGGCGCTGCTCGGCCGGGCGCTCGGCCGGGCCGGCTGGGCCGGAGTCATGGCGTACTCCCTGGCCGAGGCGCTCTGGCTGGTCGACAGCGGGGTAACCGATGACGTGCTCGTCGCGTACCCGACGGTCGACCGGGCCGCGATCGCCCGGCTGGTCGCCGCGTCGGCATCGGCGGCGGCGGTGACGCTGATGGTCGACGACGTCGCCCAGCTCGACGCCGTCGATGCGGTCGTCGGGCCCGGCGGGCGCGAAACCGTACGGATCTGCATCGACCTGGACGCGTCGTGGCGGCCGCTACCCGGTACCCACCTCGGTGTCCGTCGGTCGCCGGTCCACTCCGCGGCCGCGGCCGGCCGGCTCGCCGCCGCCATCGTCGGCCGGCCCGGCTTCCGGCTGGTCGGGCTGATGTCGTACGAGGCACAGATCGCCGGCCTGGCCGACACGCCACCCGGGCGGCCGCTGCGCGGCGCGGTCATCCGGGCGATCCAGACCCGCTCGTACCCGGAACTGCTCGAACGCCGGGCCGCCGCGGTCGCCGCCGTGAGCGCCCACGCCGACCTCGAATTCGTCAACGGCGGCGGTACCGGCAGCGTGGCCGCTACCGCCGCCGACCCGGTCGTCACCGAGGTCACCGCCGGCTCGGGGCTGTACGGTCCGACCCTGTTCGACGGCTACCGGGCCTGGCATCCACGGCCGGCCGCGCTCTTCGCACTGCCCGTTGTCCGCAAGCCGACCCGGCGAATGGCGACCGTGTCGGGTGGTGGGTGGATCGCCTCCGGCGAGGCCCACCGCAGCCGCCAGCCAACCCCGTGGCTGCCCGGCGGGCTGCGGCTGATCGCCGGCGAGGGCGCGGGCGAGGTCCAGACGCCGCTGGTCGGGCCGGGCGCGGCCGGGCTCGCCGTCGGCGACCGGGTCTGGTTTCGCCACGCCAAGGCCGGCGAGCTGTGCGAACACGTCAACGAGCTGCACCTGGTCACCGGCGACGCGATCACCGCGACCGTACCGACCTACCGCGGCGAGGCGCGCGCGTTCCTGGGCTGACGTCCGGCGATAGCGTGGGCGGGTGCGGCGGTGGCGGGATGCGATGCGGGAGAGCCTGTACGGGCCGGACGGGTTCTTCACGCGGGCCGGGGCGGGGCCGGCGGCGCACTTCCGCACAAGTTCGCACGCGTCGGCGGCGTTCGCCGGCGCGCTCGCCGAACTGGTCCGGCGGGTCGACGCCGCGTTGGGGCATCCCGACCGGTTGGACCTGGTGGATGTGGGCGGTGGCCGGGGCGAGCTGATGACCGCCCTGCTGCCCGCGCTCCCCGAACCGACCAGGGCGCGGGTCCGTGCGACGGTGGTCGAGCTGGCCGACCGGCCGGGCGGGCTGCCCGGCGAGATTTGTTGGCACCGGACGATCCCCGGTGACCTCACCGGCGTCGTGGTCGCCACGGAGTGGCTGGACAACGTGCCGCTGGACGTGGTCGAGGTCGACGACACCGGCACGCCACGGTACGTGCTCGTCGACTCCACCGGAGCGGAGCGACCCGGTCCACCGGTCGGCCCCGTCGACGCCGCCTGGCTCGCCGAGTGGTGGCCGCTCTGGGGCGCCGAACCGGGGATGCGGGCCGAGGTGGGCATCGCCCGGGACGCGGCGTGGGCGGGTGCGGTGGGCGCGTTGACCCGCGGCCTGGCCATCACCGTCGACTATGGTCACCTGCGCGCCGACCGACCGCCGTTCGGCACGCTCACCGGCTTCCGGGGCGGCCGGCAGGTGCAACCCACCCCGGACGGCTCCTGCGATCTGACCGCACATGTGGCGTTCGACTCGGTCGCAGCGGCGGGCGCCCGGGACGTACCTCCGACGTTGCTGACCCAGCGGAAGGCGCTGCGGGCGCTCGGGGCGACGGGCGGACGACCACCGCTGGAGCTGGCGACCAGCGACCCGGCGACCTACGTCCGGCGGCTGGCCGCGGCCGGCCTGGAAGCCGAGTTGACCGACCCCGGCGGGCTGGGCGGACACTACTGGCTGATCCAGCCGGTCGGATTGACCGTGCCCGTGGCACCATCATCACCGTGACGCGTGAGCTGACCATCGGTACCGGCGCCGGCCTCGAAACCAGCGACATGGTGCTCAACATCGGACCACAACACCCGTCCACCCACGGGGTGCTGCGACTCAAGCTGGTGCTCGACGGCGAGCGGGTGATGACCTGCGAGCCGATCGTCGGGTACATGCACCGGGGCGCGGAGAAGCTCTTCGAGGCCCGCGACTACCGGCAGATCATCGTGCTGGCCAACCGACACGACTGGCTGTCGGCGTTCAACAACGAACTGGGCGTGGTCCTCGCCGTCGAACGGCTGATGGGCCTGGAGGTACCGGAGCGGGCGACCTGGCTGCGCACCGCGCTGGCCGAGTTGGGTCGGGTCCTCAACCACCTGATGTTCCTCGGCTCGTACCCGTTGGAGATCGGCGCGATCACCCCGGTCTTCTACGCGTTCCGCGAGCGGGAGACGCTCCAGGCGGTGATGGAGGAGGCCTCCGGTGGCCGGATGCATTACATGTTCAACCGGGTCGGCGGCCTCAAGGAGGAGGTGCCGGCGGGCTGGACGAAGCGGGCCCGGGCGGCGATCGGTGTGGTCCGCCGGCGCCTGCCCGACCTGGACCACCTGATCCGCCGCAACGAGATCTTCCTGGCCCGTACCCGCGGGGTCGGCGTGCTGCCGGCCGCCACCGCCGCCGCGTTCGGCGCGTCCGGTCCGGTGGCCCGGGCCAGCGGCCTCGACTTCGACCTGCGCCGCGACGAACCCTACCTCGCGTACTCGTCGCTGCACGTACCGGTGGTGACCAAGACCGCGGGTGACTGCCACTCCCGGTTCGAGTGCCTGCTCGACCAGGTGTACGTGTCGCTGGACCTGGCGCTCGCCTGCCTCGACCACGTCGATCGGCTGACCGGGCCGGTCAACGTGCGGCTGCCCAAGGTGGTGCGGGCACCCGAGGGCCACACGTACGCGTGGACGGAGAATCCGCTCGGCGTCAACGGGTACTACCTCGTGTCCCGCGGCGACCGGACCCCGTGGCGGCTCAAGCTGCGCACCGCCTCGTACGCCAACGTGCAGGCGCTCACCACCCTGCTCGAGGGCTGCCTGGTGCCCGACCTGGTGGCGATCCTCGGCTCCATGTTCTTCGTCGTCGGCGACATCGACAAGTAGGGCGCCGACACGTAGGCGCGACGTCAGTGCGTGGCCGCCGGTTCACCAGCCGGCAAATTGATTGATTGCTGCCGATGGTCGGCCGCTCATAGCCTCAGTGGATGAACCGGACCCGAACGGTTGTCGCCGGCGGCGTGGCCGCACTCCTGCTCCTCGGCACCGGCGCGAACGCCGCCGCCGCGCCCGCGGCAGCCGCCGCGGTGGTCGGAGTCACCGACCCGGCAAGCCTGGTCGACCCGTTCATCGGTACCGCCAACAGCGGCACCACCTGGCCCGGCGCGAGCCTGCCGTTCGGGATGATCGCGTGGAGTCCGACCAGCACCACCGGCGACCAGACCAGTACGCCGGCCGCCAACGGCTACGACTACAACACCACCCGGGTACGCGGATTCAGCCTGACCCATCTCAGCGGCGCCGGCTGCAACCCGGGCGCCGCCGGTGACGTACCGATCATGCCGTTCGCCGGTGCGGTGACCTCGTCGCCGACCGCCGACAGCGCCGACCGCACCTACGTCTCGACGTTCTCGCACGCCAACGAGTCCGCCGACCCCGGCCGCTACACCGTGCGCCTGGACTCCGGCGTCGGCGTGGACCTGGCCACCACGACCCGCGCCGGGATCGGCGAGTTCACCTTCCCCGCCGGCCGCCCGGCCAACCTGCTGTTTCGGACCTCGAACTCGCTCAACGGCAGCGAGGACGCCGACATCACCCTCGACCCGGCGAACCGGACCGTCACCGGCTCCGTGCTGACCGGCGCGTTCTGCGGCCGGCGCGCCAACGGCGGCGTCAACAACCGCCGGACGTACTACCGGCTGTTCTTCAGCGCGACCTTCGACCAGGCCTTCGCCGGTACCGGCACCTGGCAGAACGCGACGCTCACGCCCGGCGGCACCACCGCGCGCGGCGGCGAGGGGTACGCGACCGGCGCCGACCGGGCCGGGCGCGGCTCCGGCGGCTGGGTCGGCTTCGC
>JAVHWE010000427.1:0-10963 GCA_032160285.1 Micromonosporaceae bacterium
CAGGTCCTGGTTGGCCATCCGGGAGGACGAGGAGGCGGCCGAGATCATGGGCGTACGGACGATCAAATTCAAGCTCTGGGCGTTCGCCATCGGTGCCAGCATCGGTGGCTTCGGCGGTGTCATGTTCGCGGGCGAGAACGTCGGCTTCGTCAATTCGCAGCCATTTCAGTTGCAATTCTCGATCCTCGTGCTGGCCGGTGTCGTGATGGGAGGCTCCGGCAATATCGCCGGGGCCATCCTGGGTGGCGCACTCATTTCGTACATCCCCGATCGACTGCGCGGTATTCAGGACCCGATCCTCAACACCGACCTGTACCAGTACCGGTTCTTGATTTTCGGGTTGGTGATCATTCTGATCATGATCTTCCGGCCGCAGGGCCTGATTCCGAGCCGGCGGCGGGCGATGGAGCTCAAGGACCGGGCCAACGAGGTGGCGCCGCAATGAGTGAACCGCACGTCGAGTCGGGCCAGTGGCAGGACGACGCCGCCCGCCACCGCACCGACGAACCGGTCCCCACCGGTCCGCCGGTCGACGGTACGACGCCGGCCGCGCCGCCGTCGGCGAGCCAGCGCGGCCTGCTCGACGTCGACAACGTGACGCTGCGTTTCGGTGGTGTCGTCGCGCTCGACCAGGTGAGTTTCAGCCTCCACCAGGGCGAGATCTTCGGATTGATCGGGCCCAACGGCGCCGGCAAGACCACCTGCTTCAACGCGATGACCGGCGTGTACCGGCCGACCAGCGGGGAGATCCGGTTCGCCGGCCAGCCGATCACTGGTCGCAAGAAGCACGAGATCACCCGCCTGGGCGTGGCCCGGACCTTCCAGAACATTCGGCTGTTCCCCGAGATGACCGCGCTGGAGAATGTCATGGTGGGTGCGGACGCCCACCACCGCACGAGCGTGCTCGGCGCGCTGTTCCGGCTACCGCGGTTCTGGCAGGAGGAGCGCGAGGGGCGCGCCCGGTCGCTGGAGCTGCTGCGGTTCGTGGGCATCGGGGGCCGGGCCGGGAGCGTCGCCCGTAACCTCGCCTACGGCGAGCAGCGCCGGCTGGAGATCGCCCGCGCGCTCGCGACCAGCCCGACCCTGCTCTGCCTGGACGAGCCGGCCGCCGGCTTCAACCAGGCCGAGAAGGCGCAGCTGCTCGACCTGATCCGCAAGATCCGTGATACCGGCGTGACGGTCCTCCTGATCGAGCACGACATGCGGCTCGTCATGGGCGTCACCGACCGCATCGTGGTGCTGGAGTTCGGCAAGAAGATCGCCGAGGGTACGCCGGCCGAGGTGCGCGACGACCCGAAGGTGATCGCCGCCTACCTGGGAGTGCCGGCCGATGCTGCTTGAGATCGAGAACATCACCCTGCTGTACGGCCGGATCCAGGCCCTGCACGGCATCAGCCTGCAGGTGGGTGACGGCGAGATCGTGGCGCTGATCGGGGCCAACGGGGCCGGAAAGTCCACCACCATGCGGGCGATCTCCGGACTGCGCCCCGTCGCCGCGGGCTCGATCCGGTTCGACGGCGAGGACATCACCCGGTTGCGCGCCGACCTGCGGGTGGTCCGCGGGGTATCGCAGTCGCCCGAGGGGCGGGGGATCTTCCCCGGCATGACCGTCGGGGAGAACCTGGAGATGGGCGCGTACACCCGCCGGGACCGGGCCGAGATCAACTCTGATCTGGACCGGGTGTTCACGCTGTTCCCACGCCTGGCCGAACGGCGGCGACAGGCCGGCGGCACGCTGTCGGGCGGTGAACAACAGATGCTCGCGGTCGGCCGGGCCCTGATGAGCCGGCCCCGGCTGCTACTGCTCGACGAGCCGTCGATGGGGCTCGCGCCGATGCTGATCCAGCAGATCTTCGACATCATCGTCGAGATCAACCAGCAGGGTACGACGATCCTGCTGGTCGAGCAGAACGCGCAGCAGGCGTTGTCGCGGGCACATCGCGGGTACGTGCTGGAGACAGGTCGAATCGTCAAAACCGGGCCGGGCGCCGACCTGCTCCATGACCCGGCCGTCAAAGAGGCGTACCTCGGCGTCGCATAGCCGGCAGGTCACCACAAAGTACACAAGGAGTTGACCGGTATGATCGCCACCATCCCCGGTAGACGTGCGTTCCTCGGCCTGGCGGCCGCGGCCGCGCTCACCATGTCCCTGGCCGCGTGCGGCGCCAAGAGCAATGAAACGCCGGGCTCGGGTGCCTCGACGACCCCGAAGATCACCGTCGACGACGCGCTCGCCGCGAAGGTGCCGAACGCCATCAGGATGGCCGGCACCATCGCCGTCGGCACCGACTCGACGTACGCGCCGAGCGAGTTCCTGGCCGCCGACGGCAAGACGGTGATCGGGTTCGACGTCGACCTGTTCAACGCGGTCGCGGCGAAGCTCGGCCTGAAGGTGAATTGGCAGTCGGCCAAGTTCGACGACATCATTCCCGGCATCGGATCGGGCAAGTACCAGGTCGGCGTGTCCTCGTTCACCATCAACGACGAGCGCAAGCTCCAGGCGAACATGGTCAGCTACTACTCCGCCGGTACCCAGTGGGCGGCCAAGAAGGGCGCGTCGGTCAACCCGGACAGCGCGTGTGGCGCGAAGGTCGCCGTGCAGACCGGTACGGTGCAGGTCGACGACCTCACCGCCCGGTCGAAGGCGTGCACCGACGCCGGCAAGCCGGCGATCACGATCGACCAGTACCAGGCACAGAGCGACGCCACCGGGGCCATCGTCAGCGGCAAGGACGTCGCGATGCTGGCCGACTCGCCGGTGTCCGCCTACGCCGTCCAGCAGACGAAGGGTCAACTCGCGCTGGTCGGGCCGATCTACGGGTCGGCGCCGTACGGGTACGTGGTCGCCAAGGACCAGACCGACCTGGCCCAGGCGCTGCAGGGCGCGGTGCAGGCATTGATCTCCGACGGTACGTACAAGACCGTGCTCAGCAAGTGGGCCGTGGACGCGGGTGCCATCACCACCTCCGCGGTGAACCCCTGAGCCCATGACAGCTCCGCCGAGCGTGACCGACCGGGTACGGCCCGATCCCATCCGGGCCGTACCCGTCCGGCGTCCGTGGCGGTGGGTCGCGGTCGCCGTGCTCGCCGTCGGCGTGGCGATGTTCGTCCACCTGTTGGTGACGAACAGGAGTTTCCAGTGGCGCTTCATGGTCGACAACATGTTCCGCCCGCCGATCATCGAGGGTCTGCGCGGCACGATCCTGTTGACCGTCTTCTCGATGCTGATCGGTGTCGCGCTGGGCATCGTGATCGCGGTCATGCGGCTGTCGGCCAACCCGATCCTGTCGGCTGTCGCGTTCATCTACACCTGGTTCTTCCGGGCCGTACCGCGGCTGGTGCTCGCCGTCCTCTTCGGCGGGCTCGGTACCCTCTGGCCGCGGCTGGGTCTGGGGCTGCCCTTCGACACGTACCTCGGACGCCTGTTCGGCATCCACGACCTGCACGCCCGGATCTTCGATGTCAGCGCCAACGACCTGCTGTCGGGCTTCGTCGCCGGCATGCTCGCGCTGTCGCTGTCCGAGGCGGCGTACATGGCCGAGATCGTGCGCGCCGGGATCCAGTCGGTCGACGCGGGCCAGTTCGAGGCGGCCGAGGCGATCGGGCTGACCCGGGCGCAGACCCTGCGCCGGGTCGTCCTGCCGCAGGCGATGCGGGTCATCGTGCCGCCGACCGGCAACGAGACGATCGCGATGCTCAAGGACACCTCGCTGGTCGCGTACACCCCGGTCAGCGCGGAACTGTTCTTCCAGCTCCAGGCCGTCGGCCACCGCACGTTCCAGGCCTTCCCGGTACTGGTCGCGGCGTGCCTGTGGTACCTGTTCCTGAGCAGCATCCTGATGGTCGTGCAGTACTTCGTGGAGCGGCACTTCTCCCGTGGCTACGGGTCGGCCGGCCGGGCGAGACTTCGACTGCGCGGCATGTCGGCCGAGCACGGCACGGTGGTGGAGGGCAGCCCATGACCGACGACGCGCTCCCCTCAGCGGAGGAGGCGCAGTGACAGCCCCGGTGGCCGACCTGATGGTCAGGGCCGAGAACGTGCACAAGTCGTTCGGCCAACTCGAGGTCCTCAACGGCATCGACCTGGAGGTACGGCCGGGCGAGGTGAGCGTGGTGATCGGCCCGTCCGGTTCCGGCAAGTCCACCTTCCTGCGGTGCGTCAACCACCTGGAGAAGATCAACGCCGGCCGGATCTGGGTGGACGGCGACCTGATCGGCTACCGCGAGCGGGGCGGGAAGCTGCACGAGATGCGGGAGAAGGAGGTCGCCGCGCAGCGCCGGTCGATCGGCATGGTGTTCCAGCGGTTCAACCTCTTCCCGCACATGACCGCCGTCGGCAACGTCATGGAAGGCCCGTGCCGGGTCCGGCGTGAATCGAAGGCGACGGCCCGCGACCGTACCGTCGAGCTGCTGCGGCGGGTCGGCCTCGGAGACAAGCTCGACATGTACCCGAGCCAGCTCTCCGGCGGCCAGCAGCAGCGGGTGGCGATCGCCCGGGCGTTGGCTATGCAGCCGAAGCTGATGCTGTTCGACGAGCCGACCAGTGCCCTCGACCCCGAACTGGTGGGTGAGGTGCTCGACGTGATGAAGGACCTCGCCCGCGATGGCATGACCATGATCGTCGTGACGCACGAGATCGGGTTCGCCCGGGAGGTCGGCGACTCACTGATCTTCATGGACGGCGGCGTGGTGGTGGAGTCCGGCGCGCCGCGCGAGATGATCGCCGATCCGCGGCACGAGCGGACCCGATCGTTCCTGGCGAAGGTCCTGTAACTTCCCAATGTCTGGTAACTCTGAGTTGTACCCCGGGACCGCCGGCAACCCGGGTTGGTTGCCGCGCTAGCCGGTACCGTGGCAGAACAGCCGCTCGATGGATGACCGTGCACCGAAGGGCCTCGCGGCTGGCACCGTGTGGCTGCCGATGCGGTACCCACGGAGGTGCCGGATGCCCCGGTACGCCACCGTACTCTCGGTCGTGATGACGCACCGTAGGCGGTCGCCGGTAGAGGCAGAGCCGCTGACGCCAGCGAGCGCGGGAAGCCGCCGTCGGCGGGACCGAGGTAGGGGAGGTTCCGCCGACGGTGTTCGGCCGTTGCCTCACCAGCCGTCCTGATGTTGGATCATCCGGTGGGATTCGCATCCCGGGAGGGCGGCACGGTGTCGGAGCGGCATGCCGGTGGCGGGCAGCGGGATCACGTCGGCGGTGACGCTGCCCCGGACGGGCGTGATGAGACACCCACCGAGCGCGCCGACCGCAACTTCGACGAGCTGCTCCAGGAGCTGCGGGTCGCCCAGACGGGGGTGCAGATCCTCTTCGCCTTCCTGCTGACCGTCCCCTTCACGCAGCGCTTCGGGCAGGTGACGGCCGAGCAGCGGGTGGTCTACCTGATCACGCTGGTGGTGACGGCGCTGGCGACCTCGTGCCTGATCGCCCCGGTCAGCCAGCACCGCATCCTGTTCCAACGCCACCGCAAGCCCGTGCTGGTCGCCGTCGCCAACCGACTGGCGATCGCCGGCCTGGCGTTCCTGCTGCTGTCGGTGACCGGCTCGGTGTACCTGGTCTTCGACGTGGTCGAGGGCGGCTGGCTGGCCGGTGTCGTCGGCGCCGCGGTCGGACTGTGGATCGGGTTGCTCTGGTTCGTCCAGCCGCTGTACCTGCGTAGACGCCGATGAAGACGCGGCCGGACCGGTTGCCCGCCTTGTCGCACCGGATGGGGATCCTGTCGGAGGGGCGGACTAGAGTCGCGAGGCGTGACACCCACGTCGGCTGACACCACCCCCCGGCTGCTCCTGCTGGACGGCCACTCCCTGGCCTACCGCGCCTTCCACGCCCTGCCGGTGGAGAACTTCGCGACGAAGACCGGCCAGGTCACCAACGCGGTGTTCGGCTTCACCTCGATGCTGATCAACATGCTCCGCGACGAGACGCCAACCCACATCGGGGTCGCGTTCGACGTGTCACGCCGGTCGTTTCGCAGCGAGCGGTACGCGGAGTACAAGGCCGGCCGGTCCAAGACGCCGGACACGTTCACCGCCCAGATCAGCCTGATCCGGGAGGTGCTGGCCGCGCTCGGCATCCGCACCGTCGAGAAGCCGGGCTTCGAGGCCGACGACGTGATCGCGACCCTGGCCCGTCAGGGCGGCGAGGCGGGCATGCGGGTCGGCGTGGTGACCGGCGACCGGGACGCGTTCCAGATGGTCAACGACAACGTCACCGTGCTGTACCTCAAGCGCGGCGTCTCCGAAATGGACCGGATGACCGCCGAAAAGGTCACCGAGCGGTACCATGTCGGCCCGGACTGCTACCGCGACCTCGCCGCGATCGTGGGGGAGACCAGCGACAACCTGATCGGCGTACCGGGGGTCGGGCCGATCACCGCGGCCAAGTGGCTCGGGCAGTACGGCAACCTCGAGGGCGTGGTCGCGGCCGTCGACCAGATCAAGGGCAAGGCCGGCGACAGCATGCGCGCCCACCTCGCCGACGTGCTGCGCAACTACGAGCTCAACAAGCTGGTCGACGATCTCGAGCTGCCGCTGCGCCCCGACGACCTGCGCTGGGGCGGGTGGGACCGGGAGGCGGTCCACACCGTATTCGACACGCTGGAGTTCCGGATCCTGCGCGACCGGCTCTACCAGTACCTGGAGGCCGTCGCGCCGGAGGCGGAGTCGGGCTTCGACCTGATCGGTACGGTGCTCGCCGGGGGTCAGGTGAAGGCGTGGCTGGACGAGCACGCCGGGATCGGCACCCCGATCGGGGTCGCGGTCGCCGGCACGTTCGGCCGCGGCGCCGGCGAGCTGACCGGCGTGGCGTTGGCCACCGCCGGGGGGCCGGCCGCCTGGTTCGACCCGACCGGCCTCGACGACTCCGACGAGCCGGCCGTCGCGCTGTGGCTGGCCGACCCGGAGCGGCCGAAGGTCATGCACGAAGTCAAGCCGGCGATGCTCGCGTTCGCGGCGCGGGGTTGGGAGCTGCTCGGTGTGGCCACCGACACCGCGCTGGCGGCGTACCTCGCCAAGCCGGACCAGCGATCCTACGACCTGACCGATCTGTGCCTGCGGTATCTGCAGCGGGAGCTGCGGGTCGAGGAGCGCGACGACGGCCAGTTGACCCTCGAGGGGATCGGTGACGAGGGCGAGGCGGAGCGCGGGCTGATGCTACGGGCCCGCGCGACCCTGGACCTGGCCGGCGCGATCGCGGCCGACCCGACCCGCGACGGCGACCACGCCGGCCGGCTGCTCGCCGAGATAGAGCTGCCGCTGGCCGAGGTGCTGGCCCGGATGGAGCAGGCCGGCATCGCCGCCGACACGCAGTACCTGTCGGAGCTGGAGGCGCACTTCGCCGCCGAGGTGAAGGCGGCCGCGCAGGCGGCGTACGAGGTGATCGGCCGCGAGTTCAACCTCGGCTCGCCCAAGCAGCTCCAGGAGATCCTGTTCACCGAGCTCGCGCTGCCGAAGACCAAGAGGATCAAGACCGGGTACACCACCGACGCCGATTCGCTGCAGTGGTTGTACGCGCAGAGCGAGCACCCGCTGCTGCAACACCTGCTGCGCCACCGCGACGTGGCCAAGCTGAAGTCCACCGTGGACGGACTGCTCAAGTCCGTCAGCGACGACGGCCGCATCCACACCACCTTCTACCAGACCGTCGCGGCCACCGGCCGGCTGTCGAGCACCGACCCCAACCTGCAGAACATCCCCATCCGCACAGCGGAGGGACGGCGGATCCGGCGGGCGTTCGTCGTCGCCGACCCGTTCGTGTCCCTCCTGTCGGCCGACTACAGCCAGATCGAGATGCGCATCATGGCGCACCTGTCCAAGGACCAGGCCCTGATCGACGCGTTCAACTCCGGCTTCGACTTCCACGCCGCCACCGCGTCGTCGGTGTTCACCGTCCCGGTGGCCGAGGTGGTGCCGGACCAGCGCCGCAAGATCAAAGCGATGAACTACGGTCTCGCGTACGGGTTGTCCTCCTACGGCCTGGCCCAGCAGCTCGGCATCACCCCGGCCGAGGCGACCGTGCTGATGGAGGAGTACTTCACCCGGTTCGGTGGGGTGCGCGACTACCTGCAGGCGATCGTCGCGCAGGCCCGCCGCGACGGGTACACCGAGACGGTGCTGGGCCGTCGGCGGTACCTGCCGGATCTCAACAGCGACAACCGGCAACGGCGCGAGATGGCCGAGCGGATGGCTCTCAACGCCCCGATCCAGGGTTCGGCGGCCGACATCATCAAGGTGGCGATGCTGCGCGTCGACGCCGCCCTGCGAGACGCCGGAATGGTGTCGCGGATGCTGCTTCAGGTCCACGACGAGCTGCTGTTCGAGGTGGCGCCCGGCGAGCGGGAAACCCTGGAGGAGCTGGTGCGTACCCAGATGGGCGCGGCGTACCCGCTCGACGTCCCGCTGGAGGTGTCGGTCGGCGCCGGCGCCGACTGGAACGCGGCCGACCACTGAACGCGGTTGCCGCCGGCCGCGCCGACCGCGAGCATCGGAGGATGCGTGACGACGTCCTGGCGTACTACCGGCTCGGCGGTGAGACCACCCGACTGACCGCCGGGGCGGGTCGGCTCGAGTTCATCCGTACCTGGGATGTGTTGACCCGCACGCTTCCGCCGCCGCCGACCGATGTGCTCGATGTCGGGGGCGCGACCGGGATCTACGCCGCCCCGTTGGCCGCCGCTGGGTACCGGGTGCACGTGGTCGACCCGGTACCGGAGCACGTGGCCGCGTCGGCCGCCCACCCCGGGGTGACCGCGGAATCCGGCGATGCCCGCTCGCTGCCGGTCGACGGCGACAGCGTCGACGCGGTCCTGCTGCTCGGCCCGCTCTACCATCTGCTCGAGCGGGCCGACCGGGTACGGGCGTGGCGGGAGGCCGCCCGGGTCGTCCGTCCCGGGGGCGTCATCGTGGCCGCCCTGATCGCCCGGTACGCCTCGCTGTGGGACGGGTTCGCCCGGGCGTTTCTCGCCGAGCCCGGCTACGGCGACGTCATCGATCACACGCTGGCAACCGGCGAGCACCGACCGCCGGAGGGCACCGCCTGGTTCGCCACCGCGTACTTCCACCATCCGGACGAGGTGGCCGGGGAGGTCACCGACGCCGGGTTGACCCACGAGCGGACGGTGCTGGTGGAGGGGCCGCTGTGGATGCTGGCCGGACCGCTCCCCGACGAGGCGACGATCCTGGACCGGTTGCGGCCGGTCGAGGAGGAGCCGAGCCTGCTGGGCTCGAGCAGCCATCTGCTCGCCATCGCGCGCCGGTCCCGGTAACCCCGCGGCCGAGCACGGGAGTCAATGATGGAATCCGGCCAGCCGAGTCGCACCGCGTACGCCGCGGCCGCCCATCGCGCCACCCATCAGGTGGTCGAATCCGGTCGCATCTTCACCGATCCGCTGGCGGTCGACCTCCTCGGGCGCGACCCGGCCGACCTGGCCGGCGAGGCAGCCGCCAACCCGACCCGGCGACTCATGCGACTGTTCATCGCCGTGCGTACCCGGTTCGCCGAGGACGCGCTGGCCGCGGCGGTCGCCACCGGGACCCGACAGCTCGTGATCCTCGGCGCCGGGCTGGACACCTTCGCGTACCGCAATCCGCACGCGGCGGTGGGGCTTCGCGTGTTCGAGGTCGACCACCCGGCCACCCAGGAGTGGAAACGCACCCGGCTGGCGCAGGCCGACATCGCGGTGCCGCCGGCGCTGACCTTCGCGCCCGTCGATTTCGAGTCCGGGACGCTGGCCGACGGCCTTGCCGCGGCCGGGTTCGATCCGGGTGTGGACACCTTCTTCAGCTGGCTCGGCGTCGTGCCGTACCTGACCCGCGAGGCGATTGTCGGTACGCTGCGGCTCGTCGGCGGCCTGGGCGCCGCCAGTCAGGTGGTCTTCGACTACGCCGAACCGCCGGACTCGCTGCCGCCGGACAGGCGTGCCGCGTACGAGGTCCGGGCCGGCCGGGTGGCTGGCCTCGGCGAGCCGTGGATCAGCCACTTCGATCCGGCCGAACTGGCCGGCGACCTCCGTGGCCTGGGGTTCGACGAGATCGAGGACCTGGGGCCGGAGCAGATCGCCGCCCGGTACTTCGGGCTCACCACCGGCCGTGGCGGTCGTGCCGGCGGCCATGTGATCCGCGCCGGCCATCCGCGTACCGGATGATGCGACGGACCGTCGCTACGGGGTGATCTCCCGGATCGGCAGCCGGATCGGGAACGGCTTGTCGACCACCAGTTCGTCGGTGCTCGCCGCCTGCTCGGTGTACCGGCCGCCGTTGAGGCGGTAGGCGTGGATCCGGACCGGGTCCTGTTCGACCCGCCAGAAGTACGGGATGCCGGCATCGGCGTACACCGCCGGCTTGTCGATCCGGTCCCGGCGCCGGGTGCTCGGCGAGACGATCTCGACGACGATGGTCACGTCCCCCGGCATCAGGAAGTGCTTGTCCAGCGCGGTTTCGGCGCTGTGCACCATCACGTCGGGTTCGCAGGTGTTGTTCGCGCCGACCGCCACCCCGAGCGCGATGCTGGCGATGAGGTGCGGCGGGCAGTGGGCCCGAAACCAGGCGCACAGCAGAAAACTGATGTTCTGGTGGCCGAAGGTGGGGGACGGGACCACAACCATCACTCCGTCGACGAGCTCGACGCGGGGCGCGTCATCCGGCACGGTGAGAATGTCGTCGAGCGTGTAGTCGGCCAGGCGCTGCCGAACCGGGTCCGGAGACCACGGCACGGTGCCCGGGTCGATCGGCTGTGCGGTCACGGTGGCCATGTTACGCGGCGCCATCCCGCTTGTCGGTGACGAAGATGGCCGTACCCGGAATGATCCGCCCGCGCCGCGGGCTCCAGCCGCCCCACGTCTGGTCGTTGTCGTCGGGCCAGTCCGGCTCCACCACGTCGACCAGATGGAGGCCGGCGGAGCGGATCGCGCGGACCCAGTCGCCCACGGTCCGGTGGTGCTCCACGTAGGCGACCACCCCGTCG
>JAVHWE010000526.1:0-7613 GCA_032160285.1 Micromonosporaceae bacterium
CTGTGGACGAGCGAAGAATCTTGAAATCGCCTTCTCCAGCCCCTTGCGCGGTGCGGGTGGCGGCGGTAGAAATCTCGCACGCCACCAGAGATGGTGACCGGATTCAGGGGGAAACCCCAGGGTCGGCGAGCATCAGAGCCGGACGTTCGCGCAAGCGGGCGGGCGGTGTGGAGTTCGCACGTGGTCCACCACCTGGCGAGTCGCCCCCGGGAAAGGCGCCTTCCGGGAAGGCAGGTACCGAGTCGACCGGTGTTTGCCCAGACTTGCCGAATCGATGTTGGCGTGTTCCGTAGAACCGGCCGGCCAAGCGATCGGACTGCTTTCGCGGACCGACGGATCGGATTGCCTCGCGGACCGAGCGATCGGGCTGCTGAGAGCGGTTCGTGACGTCGGGCTGCTCAGAGCAGGCTGAGCGACTGGACTGCTGGAGCCGCGGAACCTAGAGGCCCTTCCACCTCATACGTGGAAGGGCCTCTGCCTTGGTGCCCATTGTTGCGAACGCATCCGCGTTAATCGCGGGCGACGCGCCGAACGGAATTTGGGAGTATCCGTCCGCTGTCTGTCCGTACGTTGTCGTCGACTGTCCAACCGTCATCCCGGCTTGACGGAAAGGCGAACCGATCGTTCTCGCGTCCCGGTGCTGTCGCATCGGCGGACCGACGGGATTCGCCCCGTTCAGCGTTGGGCGGCCAGGTCGGCGCGCCCGGACGTGTCGGGGAGCTGGACACCACCAGGCAGACGAACGCCTGACGCCCCCGCAGCGCCGACAGGCCACCCCGCCCGACGAACGTGGTCGCCCCTGGGCGTTTGGGGGAGGCTTCGGGGGGGGATTCAAAATCGCATAGACAAACTTCGGCCCTGACCGGCGTTCTTTCTTCCTGGTCAGATCCTGAAGTTTGTGGAGCTGTTGGGATTTGAACCCCAGACCCCCTCGATGCGAACGAGGTGCGCTACCGGACTGCGCCACAGCCCCCACACGGTCCGCTACGGATCAACGGCAGACCGGCGATCAGACTAGCAGGTACCGCGAACGCGTCGCGAACCGGATCGGACCTGCGCGCCGGTGGTTCACCAGTCCTGACCGACCGCGCGGGCCTCGTACGGGCGGCCGCGAACGGCCGACCGGGCCGCCGACCTCGCCGCCTCCCGGCGGGTCTGTTCGCGCTCCAGGAGCTGCTGGCGGAGCAGTTCGCGGCGGGCGGCCAACCGGCGGGCCTGCTCCCGGCGTACGGCGGCCTGTCGGGCCGCCACCCACGCGGCGTACCGGGCCGCCGCCCGATGCCTGCGTTGCTCCAGCAGCGCCCGGTTACGCAGGTGCACCAGGTACCCGGCAAGCATCGCGCCGGTCACTGCGGCGCTGATCCAGAAGCCCGGGCCGACCAGCCCGACACCGACCAGTTCCACGACGTTGAGTAGGACGAGCGCCGCGAAAACGCGCCGACGGCGATACACCGCGCGGGCGTGGGGCAGCCGGCGCGGGGTGCGGTTGCGAGCCGGGCTGGTCGGCGAAGCAGCCGGCGCGGGGGGTGACGCGACCGGAGTACCCGCGGTCATCCGGGCCACCCCGACCCGGGGCGGGTTCACCGGCCGCCGCCCGGGCACGGTACGGCGTCGACGGTGCGTCTGGAACCCGGCGCGGGCCAGTACGCGAGCCGTCGACAGCGCCCGCTCCGCCACCAGTCGCTCGGTGGCGTCGTACCGGCGCACGAGAGCCGGGGCGAGCGCCAGCAGACCGGCGGCGGCGAGGACGGCGAGGAGCACCGAGGTCGGCACCCTCACCCCTCCCGTCAGCCGTATTTGCCGTTAAGAGCACATTCGCGATGGCTCAACTACCCGAGGCTACGTCTCGCAAACGAGGTTTATCCGACGCCACGCGGCACCCGCCGATGTGGACCCGGCCGGACCGGGGCTCGTGGTGTGCCAAGCTCAGGCTGCGGCGCGCAGGCGACGCCACCGCGCGAGCAGCCCGCCCTCCGACAGCACGTCTTCGCTGGTGATCGCGTATCCGATGTGGTCGCGCCAGGCGCCGTCGATATGCAGGTAACGCTCGTGGTAGGCCTCCTGGCGGAACCCGAGCTTCTCGACCACCCGTCGGCTGGGCATGTTTTCCGGCCGGATGTTCACCTCGATACGGTGCAGTCCGCCGGCGGTGAAGGCGTGGTCCACGGCGAGGGCGAGCGCGGTCGGGATGACGCCGCGGCCGGCGACCCGCGAGTCGATCCAGTACCCGGCATACCCGGAGCAGAAGGCCCGCCGCACGATGTTGCCCAGGGTCAGCTGTCCGACCAGTGAACGCTCATAGCAGACGGCGAACGGCATCGCGGTACCCTGCCGCGCCGCCCGTCGCAGATCGGCGTGGACGGCCCGGAACGCGGCCGGCGAGTTCAGGTCGCGCCAGGAGCCGTACAGGGTCGGCTCCCAGCGGGCCAGCCACACCTCGTTGTCGCGCCGGGTCCGTACCCACGCCCGGGCGTCGCCGCGACGGTACGGTCGTAGCAGCACCGGCCCATCGGTCAGCTCCACCGGCCAGCCGGGCTGTGTCACCGTCGCCGGTCCAGCAGCAGAACATCCACTGTGGATCCCGCTGGCGCCGTCGTCACCTTCTCGCCGAGCACCATCAGGCCGTTCGCCTCGGCGAGACCCGACAGCGTGTACGGGCCGCCGGCCAGCGGGGCGACCGTGTACCCGCCGCCGCGGCGCTCCGCGACGTACGCGGGGCGGAACTCGCGCAGCCCGGCCGGTGACCGCAGCGTCTCCAGCAGGTGGGCCCGCACGCTCGGGCGGAATACCGGATCGGCCCCGGCGAGGACCTGGATGACCGGCCTGGCCAGGACCTCGAACCCGATCAAAGCGGTACCGGTGTCACCCGGCAGGCAGACGATCGGCACGCCCTCGGCCCCGGTCACCGACGAGACTGCCCCGTACCCGAGCGATGTACACGGATAGACCGACACGTCCGTGAACACTACCGACGACCGCTGACCCTCCCGCCGGGAGAGCACCCGCCGCAACATGTCGCCGGGTCCGGTGCCGCTGCCCCCGGTCGTGATGATCAGATCGGCCCGCATCGTCTGGTCCTCCAGCAGGCCGCGCAGCCCCTCCGGGTCGTCGTCGCAGATCCCGACGCGGTACGCGTGGGCGCCGGCCTCCGCGGCGGCGGCGGTCAGCGCGTGCGAGTTGGCGTCGACCAGCTGCCCCGGCTGGCTGGCCCGGCCGACGTCGACCAGTTCGTCGCCGGTCGCCAGGATCACCACCCGCGGGCTGGGGCGCACCACGACGTGCCCGATGCCGCAGCCGGCCAGCAGCGCGACCAGCGCCGGCGTCACACCGGTACCGGCCCGGGCCAGGAGCGCGCCGGGCGGGATCTCGTCGCCGGCCCGGCGCAGTCCGAAGCCGCGGCGCGGCGCGTGGTACACCTCGACGGCGGCCATGCCGCGGTCGGTGAGGTTGGCGGGGACGACGATGTCGGCGGCGAGCGGGAGCAGCGCGCCGGAGCCGATCGAGAAGCAGGTGCCCGGGGTCAGCCGGACCGGCCGCCAACTCGCCGCGCCCAGATCGCCGACCACGCTGAGGCGTACCGGTCGGGTGACCGACGCGTCCGCCACGTCCTCGAAGCGCGCGGCGTAGCCGTCGATCGCGGCGTGGTCGAACGCCGGCATCGGTCCGGGAGCCTGGATGTCCTCGGCAAGCACGTTGCCGTGGGCCAGGGTGAGGTCAAGGTCGAGCGGCGGCAACGGCCGCAGGCCGCGCAGCACCCCGGCGAGGTAGTCGGCGAGCGGGATCAGCTCGCCAATCGGGTGCGCCGCCGCGTCGAACTCCGTGCCCGTCGTCGGAACGGTGGTCATGCCCGCTCGCCTCCTTCCCCGTCCCGAACCTGTCCGTGCCGGAATACTCGTACCAGAATCCGCGATCCTCGAAAGTGTGCGGGCCGCCGCGGCTAGGTCGCGTCGAATTGTCGCTGCGACGACAACTCGCCCTCCTTGGGCAGCCCGTCGACGAACTCCCGCAGCCAGGCGCGCAGCGGCGCACCGACGTCCGGCCGGTCGACGGCCAGCTGTACGACCGCCTGCAGGTAGCCCAGCGGCATGCCGGTGTCGTACCGCACCCCCCGGTAGATGACCCCGTGGACGGGGGTCCCCTCGGCCAGCAGCAGCGCCATCGCGTCGGTGAGCTGGATCTCGTTGCCGCTACCGGGCGCGATTCGTCGGATCGCGTCGAAGATGGTCGCGGGCAGCACGTACCGTCCGACCACCGCCAGGTTGCTCGGCGCGTCGTCGCGGGACGGCTTCTCCACCAGCCCGGTGACCCGGACGATCTCGTGTCCGGTGTCGGGTGTGCCGGCCTCCGCGGGTTCGACCGACGCGATACCGTAACGGCCCACCTCGTCCGGGTCGACCTCGATGAATGCCAGCACGATGCCGCCGGTGGCGGCCTGTAGGTCGAGCATGGCCGGTAGCAGCGGCTCCGATTCGTCGGTGAACTCGTCGCCGAGCAGGACCGCGAACGACGCGCCGGCGATGTGAGACTCGCCGACGCCGACCGCGTGGCCGAGTCCGAGCGGCTCCTGCTGGCGGCAGGTGTAGATCTCGGCCAGTTCGGTCGGGTCGATCACGGCGGCGAGGCGCTCCGTGTCACCCTTCTCGATCAGCCGTGCCTCCAGGTCGGGCCGGCGGTCGAAGTGGTCGACCATCGATGTTTTGCCACGGCCCGTGATGAGCAGGACATCGGTGATGCCGGCCCTGGCCGCTTCCTCGACGATGTACTGCAGGACCGGCCGGTCGACGACCGGCAGCAGCTCCTTCGGTACGGCCTTGGTGGCGGGCAGAAACCGGGTGGCGAGCCCGGCTGCCGGAATGACAGCCTTGACCGCGCGACCGCGCTGCGAGGGGAGGGTGGGGGGGCTACCGACGGCATCCATTGGTGTACCCGCGCTGTCTACCATGCTCGGAGACTAACGGCCACGGCGTGCGTGCGGCGGCTGCGGCGGGTTGGGCGCGCCGCCGGACGTGGCCGGGGCCGGCCCACGGTGCTGGTCGCCGCGCGCGCCGGCCACCCGACAGGTGTTCCGGCCGGCGGCTTTCGCCTGGTAGAGCGCCTCGTCGGCGGCTTCCAGGACGGCATCACCGGTGGTGCCGTGGTCGGGGTAGACCGCGATGCCGATGGAGACGGTGAACGGGATCCGCGCCGGGCGGGCCGACCGGGCCGACCGGGCCAGCACCGGGGTGCGGGCGGTCGCCGCGCCGACCCGCTCGGCCACCACCAGCCCGCCGCCCGCGTCGGTCTCGGGCAGCAGCAGCACGAACTCCTCGCCGCCCTGCCGGAACGCCAGGTCGACCTCGCGGATCTCGGCACGCAGCCGGCGGGCGAACTCGGCCAGCACCGCGTCTCCGGCGGCGTGGCCGTACCGGTCGTTGACGTCCTTGAACCGGTCGAGGTCCAGCGCGATCACGGTGAGCTGGTGGGAGAACCGGCTGGCCCGCTCGACCTCCCGACGCAGCGACTCCTTCAGGTACCGGTAGTTCGACAGTCCGGTGAGCGGATCGGTCAGCGAGAGCCGCTGCGCCTCCTCGTGGATGCGGACGTTGTCCAGGGCCACCGCGGCCTGGCCGGCGAACGTCCGCAGGGTGACCAGATCGGCGTCGTCGAACTCGTCGCGTCCGTGGCGGTCGTAGAGGGCGAGCACCCCCCGGGCCGAGGTACGCGGCTCGAACTGCGGTTGCGGATCGGCCGGCGCACCGCTCAGTCCCCCCGTCGGCCCGGCCAGCGCGCTGGTACCGGGTGCGGCGAACGGCACGGCGACGTACGTGCGGCAGAGCGGTTCGTTCCCGCTCGGCCGGGCCCCGTCCAGGTCGACCCGGCCCCGGCGCGGCACGCCGCTGGCGGCGACCTCGCCGAGCAGCCCCTGCCCCATCCGTACCCGCAGGTC
This sequence comes from Micromonosporaceae bacterium, assembly GCA_032160285.1. Lineage (GTDB taxonomy): Bacteria > Actinomycetota > Actinomycetes > Mycobacteriales > Micromonosporaceae > Planosporangium. The sequence continues at coordinate 5,927 of JAVHWE010000526.1, forward strand.
GTGCACGTCGAGCGGGGCACCCGCCGGCCCCCGTTCGGCGAGGCCCTGCCCGCACTGCCCGATCAGTACCCCGGCGGCCGGGTCGACCAGCAGCAGGACACCGGCCTGTGCGCCGGTCGCGGCCAGCGCGCTCTCCAGGATCACCTCGAGGATGCGGTCGACATCGTGGGTACTCGACAGGGTGTCGCCGAGCAGGCCGAGGTGCCCGCGCAGTTGGTCGCGGCTGGCGGTGAGCGCCTGCACGTACCCCTGCATCTCGCGGGCCATCCGGTTGAACGTCACGCCGAGGCGGCCGACCTCGTCGCCGGTGCGTACCGGTACCCGCGCGCCGAGATCGCCGCCGGCGACCCGGTCGGCCGCGCCGGACAGTTCGATGAGCGGCCGGGTGGTGGACCGGGCCAGCAGCCAGGCGGCCGTGACCGACAGCCCGGCGGTGATCGCCACCACGGCGACGAGCACCAGGTACAGGCCGTGCGGCTGGTTGTGGCCGACCGACAGGGCCAGCGGCAGGGGCTGGTCGGGGCCGGGGTCGACGCGGCGCACGCAGCGCCCGTCGACGGTCTCGGCCACCGCCGAGCCGCGCACGCCGCCCGCGACCCGCATAACCTCGGCCAGGTCACGCGGGCGTTCGGTGGTCACTCGGGCCCGCGGCGTTGCCGGCGCCTGGGTGACCGGCGGGCCCTCGGTTATCGGCGGGACCAGGATCGCGGACGGCCGCCGGGTGGCCGGCGGGTCGGCCACGGCCAGCACGGTGACCGCGGATCCACCCGCGGTGGCCAGCCGGTTCACCAGGGTCAGGTCGACGGGTTCGACCGCGTACGCGAATCCGAGCCGGCCACCACCCGGATCGAGCATCTCGACGTGGGCGGCGACGCCGCCAACCGTCCCGCTGGCCGGAGTCGGCACCTCCGCACCAGCGCAGTCGGCCCACGGCCGCGGCGGCTGTACGCCCCCGCTGTACCCGGCCGCGCCCGCCGGACCGGTCAACTGGACCGCGGCGGCGAGTCGCCGGTCGACCACCCGCTGTGCGGCGGTCGGATCGCCGCCACCGCCGAGCAGCGCGGCCGTCTCGGCCGCGGTGGTCAATTGCTGGCAGAGCGCGTCCATCGCGGTACGGATGCCGGTGGCGGCCAAGTCGAGCCGCTGGCGGGCGCGGTCGTCGCTGACGGCGCCGACGGTGACCGCTACGAAACCGGCCCCCAGCAGCACGGGACCGAGGACGACAGCGAGAAATGCGATGGTTAGTCGCGCACGCAGCGTCACTCGTCCTCCCGGGGTGAGGAGCGGTTGGTCACGCGTGTGTGATGGTGTCATAACGTACGGCTTCACACCGCCTGTAGCCGAGGTCCTTCGTGCCCGATTTTTCTGATCTATGCACCTTAATATCGGAAGGTGAAGTTCGGCTCATCGCCGCACCGGGGCCGGACAAGCCGACCTCCCGCGCGGCGGTACTGGCCCGACGCCGGTCGCTGCCGCCCCCGGTACGTGCGGCGGCGGACGAGGCGATCCGCCGGGTGCTCACGTCCGTGGTGGCCGCGATCGCCCCGGCGACGGTGTGCGCCCACGCCCCGATGTCGGGCGAGCCGGGCGGCCCGGACCTGCCCCGGTCGCTCGCCGCGGTGGCGGGGATACGGCTGCTCCTGCCGGTGCTGCGGACCGACAACGATCTCGACTGGGCGCGGTACCC
>JAVHWE010000540.1:0-16544 GCA_032160285.1 Micromonosporaceae bacterium
CGGCGTACCCCTCCACGGTCAGCTTCGTACTTCCGGCCGCCGGGCCGGTCGACGCGACCACCCCGGTCGCCGTCACCGTGATCGGATTGTCCCCGCCGTGCGTGACCAGCCCGGCCCGGCCGTCCACGTCGACCCAGTTCCCGGCGATCACCCGGGTGTCCGGCACGGTGGCCGCGTCGGCCCAGGTCTGCGCGTCGGTCGAGGTCTGGATGCGGTACCGGGTACCGTACGCGGCCTCCCAGTCCAGCCGTACGCCGGTGATCGTGGCGGTCGTCCCCAGGTCGACGGCCAGCCAATGGTCGACACGGCCCCGATCGCCGGGGGCGACCGCCCATCGCGTGGCCGGGTCGCCGTCGGTGGCGTGGCTGGCCGGATGGGTCCGGTCGGCCGAGGACGCGCTGGTCACCCCGGCGCGGGCCAGATCCACGCCAGTCGCGTCCAGGACGGCGAACGTCCAGATGGAGTAGCCGAACGGGGTTGCCGTGCCCCCACCGAGCATCCGCACGTACCGGGCCGGCCGCGCGGCGAAGGTCAGCTCGTCGGTACCGCCGTCGCCGAGTGAGCCGGCGACGAGCGTGACCGCACCCTGTTCGCCGGTGAACGTCCGGCTCCCGGTCAGCCCCGGTATTCCGGGCATCGCCAGGTTGAACAGCGTGAGGCCGCCCTCGTCGGGCCCGACGCCGGTGGTGGCGTACACCACGGTCCCGGTCGGTAGGGTGGCGTACCCGGCGTAGCCGGCGGCCAGCCCCAGCACCGTCACCGTCGCGTCCACCCCGTCGCGGACCTGTTGGTACGCGGCGGAGAAGCGGTGCGAGGGCACCGATGTCTGCGCCGGTAGCAGGCTCGCCGCCCGGCTGTCGACCAGCCAGTTGTCGTGGCCCGGCTGCCAGAGCATCCGCACGAATCCCGGCTTGGTCACGGCCGCCGCGAACGACCCGCCGCTCTGCTGCGCGGTCATGCCGACCTCGGCGCCGAAGTCGCGGGTACCGGCCGCGGCGGCGAAGAACGCGCGCGCCGATACCGGGCGCACCGGTCCGCCCCGGGCGGCCCGCCAGCGGTGGAACAGGTACGAGATGGCCAGCTCGGCGCGGGCCTCCGGCTCGTACTTCTCCTCGCCGCTGAACTTCGTCAGCCGGAACTCCGGCGGGTAGTGCAGGTACGGCATCATCCGCTCGGCGAGGTCGGCCTCGGCGCGGGCCGCGTGCGGGTCGCCCTGCACCTGGGCGAGGAACGCCAACGGAATGATGTCCCGCCCGTACAGGTGATAGCGGTCGGCGATCATCGGCATGACCGTCTCGCCGGCGTCGCTGCCGAGCAACCGCAGGGTGGCCCACAGCTCACGACCGTTGGGCTGGCGGGTCAACACCTGCGGCAGCGGTTGCCCGGCGGCGAGGAAGTGAATGGCGGCGCGTCCGGCGGTACGCCAGAGTTCGGCCTGGTAGTGCGGGTTCACCGAGTCGTGGTTCTCCACCACGAAGGTGTCGTAAATGTTGTGCGCTACGTTCCAGTCGGCGACGGCGCGACCGTCCACGATCGCCGGGTTGGCCCGGTCGGCGGTGGGCAGCCCGCTGGCGTTCATCGCCCAGAACAGGAACCGCTCGCGCCAGTCCGGCGCGGCCGGGTCGTCCGCGCCCCACGCCAGCCCGGGGGCGATGGCCTGGGCGTAGACGCCCATCTCTTCGAGCTTCGTGTCATTCACCCAGCCGCCGGCGGTGCCGTTGGGGGTCCACGTGCCGCTGAGTGGATCGTTGCCGGTGCCGAGGCCGAAGGTGTACGCCGCCTGGGCGCGGGCGAGCCGATCGACGGCGGCCCGGGTGTCGGCGTCCAGATCGGCCCAGAGCAGCCGGGCGGCCAGGATGAAGTACAGCTCGAACGTGGTGTCCCAGAAGAGTTGCTGGCCCCACTCGGTGCCACCGGTCAGCCGGTTCGAGAAGGCGAACCGGCGGATCGTGGCGATGGTCCGTTCCTTCAGCGTGGCCGCGTCCACACCGGCGAGGTCCGCGTCGTACCCCTCACTGGTCAGCAGGACGGCGTTGCCCAGCACGGCGAGGAAGCGGAAGTCGGCGGTACGGTACGCGCCGGTGGCCGGATCCCATTGCTGCTCGACCCAGTGCGTGTGCACGTGCAGCAGTTGGTGGTAGGCGTCGGCAACCGGATCGTTGACCGGCCGCCGCCAGGTACGGGCGGATCCGTCGGCCGCCAAGGCCGGCGCACCGGGCGCGGCGCTGGCCGCCCGCGGGGCACTCAGCGCGCCGCCGGTGACTCCGGCGAGGACGAGCAACTGGCGCCGCGACAATGTGGATCTGTTCAGAGGCATGCTGTCCCCCGGGCTCGATGGCGTGGCCTCAGCGTCCGGCACCCCGTGACCCACTGTCAAGGTCATCGATGGATACGCGCACATACCGGCGACGGCGGTACCGCGATCGGCCCGCGGCCCCGCGCCTTCGGCAGACCCCGCCGCTGACAATCCGCGCATCACCGGCCATACCCGCGACAACCAGTTACGTTGCGGGACCGGTCATCGGCCGGAAGAACCGACTGGGTGCCTGAACGTATGTTCCACCGGCCATGCCGGATGACTACCGTTCGTGTCCCTGAGGTGCGTATCCAGCCGCCTCGTCGGCAGTCCCCTTTCCCGCGTCGGCGGGGCTACTCGCGGTCGCGCTGCCACGCGTCGCGGTAGCCCGCACGCATCGAACAGATCTGGAGCCCGCAGATGCAGATCAGACGAAGCCAGATCGAGAGTGCCGTTCAAACGCCCGCCACGCCAGCGGTCGCACGGTCCGAGGACGACCGCGCGAAGGGTGCGAGCAGGCATGCCGTGATCGCCGGGCTCGCCACGCTGCTACTGGCCGGATCCGGCGTGGGCAGCACCGTCGCCCCCACGCCCAATGTGACCACCGCGACTGTCCACGATCAGTTCGCCACCGCGTTCGCGGCGGGTCCGGCTGACGTGGCGCCGTGTTGCTCGGTGCGGCTGGAAAACGGATAAGCCCAAAGACCGCTGGATGTCACACCCGCCGGCGGATCCAGCCGAAGATTCCGGTCGCCAGAAACAAGATAACGCCGATGACGAAAAGCCAGAACAGGCCTTTCACCACAAGCCCCAATACCGCGAGGACCAGCCAGACCACCAGCAGCGCCACAATGAGCCCAATCATGGTGATGCCATACCCGCGAGCTGCGTGGGCCAAACGGGGGCACGTAGTCGTTCGCAATCCTCAGAGACAGACCGTGATGAGCCACTCAACCACGTCGGGCGGGTATGAAGCACCTGGGTGATGGCTGACATTTGGGTTGGCGGCGGCCAGGTCGGGGTACCGGTGTGCCGTGGCCATCACGGTAGATGCGGTGATCATCGGGGCCGGCCATAACGGCCTGGTGGCCGCGAACATGCTGGCTGACGCCGGTTGGTCGGTGGTGGTCCTCGAGGCCGGCGGCCACGCGGGTGGTGCGATCCACTCCGCGCCGGCCACCTCGCCGGGGTTCGTCAACGACCGGTGCAGCGCGTTCTACCCGTTCGTCGCGGTCAGCCCCGTCATGCGCGACCTGCACCTGACAGATCACGGCCTGCGCTGGCGGCACGCGCCCCATGTGCTGGCACATGTCTTCCGCGACGACACCGCCGCGATCCTCGACCGCGATGCCCGGGTGACCGCCGCCTCCGTCGAGGAGTTCGCGCCCGGCGACGGCGCACGCTGGCTTGAGCAGGTCGCCGCCTGGAACCGGATAGGTCCTGACCTTATCGACGCGCTGTTCACGCCGTTTCCGCCGGTACGGGCCTCGGTGCGGCTGGCCAACCGCCTTGGCCCGGCCGACCTGCTGCGCCTGAGCCGGCAGATGGTCCTGCCGGCTCGGCGGATGACGCGGGAGATGTTCGACGGCGACGGCGCCCGACTGCTGCTGGCCGGCTGCGCCCAACACACCGACCTGTCGCCGGATCAGGCCGGCAGCGGGATTTTCGGTTGGCTGATGGCGATGGTCGCGCAGCAGGCCGGCTTTCCGGTCCCGGCGGGCGGCGCGGGTCAATTGGCGGCCGCGCTGGTGCGGCGGCTTCGGCGGGCCGGCGGCGAGGTGATCTACGGGACTCCGGCCGCGAAGGTCCTCGTGCGTGGGCAACGCGCGCTGGGGGTTGTGAGCGCCGATGGTCGCGGCTGGAAGGCACGCCGCGCGGTGCTCGCCGATGTCGCCGCGCCGCTGCTGTACCGGGATCTGGTGGACCCCGGTCAGCTACCCGCCCGGCTCCTGGCCGACCTCGAGAATTTCACCTGGGACAACGCCACGGCGAAGGTCGACTGGGCACTGTCCGGCCCGGTGCCGTGGCGTAACCCCAGGGTGGGACGGGCCGGCACCGTGCATCTGGACGGCGGCCTGGAGGAGCTGTCGACGTACACAACCCAGCTGGCCAACGAGCAGGTGCCGCAGCGGCCGTTCATTCTGCTCGGGCAGATGACCACCGCGGACCCGAGCCGGTCCCCGGCCGGCACCGAATCGATGTGGGCCTACAGCCACCTGCCCCGCCGGGATGCCTGGTGCGACGACGACGTCGCCGAGTACGCGCAACGGATGGAGGACATCATCGAAGAGCACGCGCCGGGGTTCAAGGCATCGGTGATGTCCCGCGCGGTAACCGGACCGGACGATCTCGCCGCGGGCAACGCGAGCCTGGTCGGCGGCGCCATCGGCGGCGGTACCTCGGCGATCCACCAGGAGCTGTTTTTGCGGCCGGTACCCGGTCTCGGGCGGGCCGACACCCCGATCGACCGGCTGTACCTGTGCAACAGCAGCGCCCACCCGGGCGGCGGCGTGCACGGCGGACCGGGGGCGAACGCCGCCCGGGCGGCACTGGTCCGCAACCGGCCGGTGGCCGGTTCGGCCTACGCCGCCGTGCTGCGTGGGCTCGACCGGTCGATCTACCGCGCGACGCCCGCCCCCCATACACCGGAGGAAAGCAGCTGATGTCCGTCAACTACCGCATCATCAATGCCCCACCGAACCGCGTCGAGCAGGTTCTCCGCGATGGCTGGAACTACGCCGACTGGGTGGTGGGTGCCGTCCACATCCGCGCGGTCGATCCGGGCTGGCCGACGCCCGGCAGCCGCGTCCACCACCGTATCGGTGCGTGGCCGCTGACCCTCAACGACAACACCGAGGTCATGTCCTACGAACCGGGCAAATCACTGGAGATGCGGGCCCGGCTGCGCCCGCTCGGTTCGGCGACGGTGCGCCTGGACTGGGAGCAGCTGACCGCGGGGTCCTGCCGCGTCCGGATGGAGGAGCAGTTCGTCGACGGGCCCGCACTGACGCTGCGCAACAAGGTCGCCGATGTTGTCCTGCACGCCCGCAACGCGGAGTCGCTGGCCAGACTGGAGCACCTGACCCGCAAGTACGCCGACGACGGTACCGCCTGAGCGGGTCGCCGAACGGCCGGGCCCGCGCCGTCAGATCATCAGGTCCGCGAGCCAACTAGGATCTGAAGATGCCAGCCGCCTGATCGGTGATCCGGGCGCCGCCGCACACACCGACCACCGGCGGCATAGCGGGTTGCCGTCCGGGGCGTGCTGGCCACGGCGGATCTCGTCGGCGACACCATCGTGCCCGCCTCGGACTCCGGGACGGCCGGTCCAACGTGGAGGGGCGGTCACTCGTGGAGTTCGCGATCCTCGGGCCGCTCCAGGTCCGGGCCGGCGGTCGGGACCTGGCGGTGGGCGGAGAAAAGCACCGCCGGATCCTCGCCACGCTCCTACTGCACGCCAACCGCGAGGTCGAGCTGTCCCGACTGGTCGAAGCGGCCTGGGACGACGCGCCGCCGCCCACCGCGTCGCGGCTGGTGCGCAACCGGGTCGCCGAACTGCGGGCGGTGCTGACCCGGGCCGGCGGCTTCATCGATACCCACGACGCCGGCTACCTCGTGCGGGTGGGCCCCGAGGAGCTCGACGCGCTGATCTTCGACCGCCTCGTCGAGCAGGCGCGCGAGGCCACCGAACCGGCGGCGGCGGTCGGACTGCTGCGGCGGGCACTCGCGCTGTGGCGCGGGCCGTTCCTGGCCGGCCTCGGCGGTCCGGTACTGGCCCAGGAGGCCCAGCGGTACGAGGAGCGGCGACTGGCCGCCACCGAACAGTGCCTTGACCTGGAGTTGGCCGCCGGTGAACACGGCCGGTTGCTCGACGAGGTGCAGGATCTGGTCGCCGCGTACCCGCTGCGTGAACGCCTGGTCGGTCAGCTGATGGTGGTGCTGTACCGGCACGGCCGGGCGGCACAGGCGCTGGCTGCCTACCGTGACCTGGCCAGACGCCTCGCCGACGAGCTGGGCGTCGACCCGGGGCGGGAGGTGCGCGCGATCCGCGACGCCGTATCCGCAGACGACTCCACCGCGCTCGCCCCGCCCGGGCGCCCCGCCCGACCGGCGCAGCTACCGGCGGACGTGGCGACCTTCACCGGCCGCGACGAGTACCTGCGGCAGCTCGATGACGTGCTGACCGGCAGCGAGCAGGGATCGGCGGTGGTGGTCTCGGCGGTGGCCGGCACCGCCGGCGTCGGCAAGACGGCACTCGTCACGCACTGGGGGCACCTGGTCCGCGACCGGTTCCCCGACGGCCAGCTGTACGTCAATCTCCACGGGTACGCGTCGACCGCGCCGCTGCGGCCGATTGACGCGCTGGCCCGGTTTCTGCGGGCCTTCGGCGACGCCGGCGACCAGGTACCCACCGATATCGACGAGGCGGTGGCACGGTACCGGGGCATGCTTGCCGGCAAGCGCGTCCTGGTGGTGCTGGACAACGCGCGCAGCGCCGACCACGTCCGACCCCTGCTGCCCGGTAGCCCCGGCTGCCTCGCGTTGGTGACCAGCCGCGACGGGCTGGTCGGCCTCACCGGCGGCGAGATCCGGCGGCTGGCCCTCGATCTGCTCAGTCCGGACGAGGCCGAGGCGCTGCTGATTCGCATCCTGGGCGTCGACCGGGTGCTGGGGGAGGCGGAGGCCGCCGCGGAGCTGGCCCGACGCTGCGCGTACCTGCCGCTCGCGCTGCGGATCGCCGCCGCCAACCTGGTGCTGTATCCGAACGAGTCCATCGCCGGGTACGTCGCCCGGATGCGCGATGACGGGCTGAGCGCCCTCGCGGTCGACGGGGACCGGCAGGCTGCCGTGCGGTCGGCATTCGACCTGTCGTACGCGGGGCTGTCGCCGCCCCAGCAACGCCTGTTCCGGCTGCTCGGACTCGTCCCCGGTCCGGACCTGACACCGGCCGCGGCCGGTGCGCTCGCCGACATCGACACCGGGGAGGCGGCACGCCTGCTCGACCGGCTCGCCGACGCCCACCTCGTCGACGGCGACGGCGCGGGCCGGTACGCGCTGCATGACCTGCTCCGCGCGTACGCCGCCGAGCGGGTCCGCGACTGCGACGGTGAGCAGCCGGGTACGGCGGCGAGCCGGCGCCTGTACGACTGGTACCTCCTCTCGGCGGACGCCGCCGCCGGGCTGCTCTACCCCGAGAAGGTGCGCCTGCGCGCGACGGCACCACCCACCGGCAGGTTCGCCGATGACGCCGAGGCGATGGCGTGGCTGGACGCGGAGCGGCCCAACCTGATCGCGGCGGCGCGCCACACCGCCGAGTACGGTCCCCGGGAGATCTCCTGGCTGCTCGCCGACAACCTGCGCGGATACCTGATGGTCCGCGGGCACACGGTCGACTGGCTGAATGTCGCCTCGGTCGGGCTGAGTGCCGCGCAGGCGGAAGGCGACCGTCCGGGCCAGGCGGCGTTGCGACTGAGCCTGGCCGAGGCGTACGTCGTGCTGGGCCACTACGAGCCCTGCATCGACAACGCGACCGAAGGACTGGCGCTCGCCCGCGAGGACGGCTGGTCCGAGGGTCAGGCCGTGGCCCTCAACATCCTGGCGTACGTGTACTGGTGCACCGGTCGGTTGCCGGAGGCGGCGAGCGCCTGCCACGACGCGCTGGAACTCGACCGCCGGACCGGTTCGCTGTCCGGCCAGACCATCCGGCACGGGAACCTGGGCAGCATCTACTGGGATCTCGGCCGGTTGGAGCAGGCCGCCGAGGAGTACCGGCACGGGCTGGACCTGGCCCGCCAGATCGGGTCGGGTACGGGTCAGGCGCTGCACCTGGGCAATCTCGGCGAGACCTACCATGCCCTCGGCCGCCTCGACGACGCGTTGGCCGCCCTGGCCGAGGCGCACGCGCTCGCCCTCGACGCCGGCGACCACGCCGAGGAGGCGCACGCCGACTGCGGGCTCGCGATCGTGCACTGCACCGCCGGCCGCACCGAGCAGGCCCTGGAGTTCGCCCGTACGGCCAAATCGTTGATCGACGAGATCGGGGACCGCCAGGACGAGGCCGACATACTGATCATCCTCGGTACCATCAACGAGCGGGCGGGCGAGCCGACGGTCGCGATCGAACGGCACGAACAGGGACTGCGGGTGGCGCGGGAGATCGGCGCCCGGCGCACCGAGGTGGTGGCACTCAACGCCCTGGCCGGATCGCTGTTGAGCCTGGGCCGGCCCGACCTGGCCGCCGAGCGCGCCCGCGAGGCGTACGAGGTGTCCCGCGAGCTGGGGTACCGGGTACGCGAGGGTACGGCGCTGACCCTGTTGGCGGCGGCCGCGCTGGAGCACGGCCGGGCCGACGACGCGGCGGCGTACGCCCACCGGGCGTTACTGATCCACCAGGAGACCGGCCACCGCCTCGGCGCGGCCCGCACACTGCTGATCCTCGGCCGCGCCCGGGAAGCCGACGGGGAAGACCCGCGCACCGCATGGCGTACCGCGCTTGATCTGTTCACCGCCATCGGCACGCCGGAGGCGGCCGAGGTGCGCAGCCTGCTCGGCGCCGCGTACCAGGCGTAACGGGTCGGGCCCGGCCGCGTCGGTCTCCCGCGGCTATCGGTAGGCGGCCGCCTGGATGCCGTACAGCTCCGCGTATTGACCGCCGTGTGCCATCAGCTCCTCGTGGTTGCCCACCTCGACCACGCCCGAGCCGTCGAGCACGACAATCAGGTCGGCCATCCGCACGGTACTGAACCGGTGTGACACGAGAACGACGATCCGCCCGTTGGCGGTGTTGCGGCGCGCCCCGGCGGCGTACTGCTCGAACAGGGCGTGCTCGGTCTCGGCGTCGAGCGCGGCGGTCGGCTCATCGAGCACCAGCAGCAACGGGTCCTCGCGCATGAAACCCCTCGCGAGGGCGAACTTCTGCCACTGTCCAAAGGAGACCTCGACGCCGTCCGGCCAGATCGGCCCGAGCTGTGTCTGCAGACCGGAGGCCAACTGCGTGACGACGTCGTCGGCCCCCGCGCGGCGGACGGCCGCGGCGACGGCGGGCTCGTCGTCGAGGCGCGGAACGTCACCGAGGCCGACGGTGCATTGGGCTCGAAACTCGAACCGGTAGAAGTCCTGGAACGCGCCCGACAACCGGCCGCGCCACTCGTGCGCGGGCATCGCGGCCAGGTCCACCCCGTCGACCAGCACGCGCCCCCGGGTCGGTTCGTAGAACTTCGACAGCAACTTGACCAACGTGCTCTTGCCGGCGCCGTTCTCACCGACGATCGCGATCACCGCACCGGCCGGCAGCGTCACGCTGACGTCCCGCAGGACCAGATCCGTGCTTCCGGGGTAGGCGAACGACACCCGCTCGAGTTGGATGCCTCTGGTCAGCACGTCGGGCACCGGCGCGTCCGCCCGCGACACGAACGCGGCCGCGTAGTCCTCCAGCCACGCCAGCCGGCGGGAGCCGTCCATCCAGATCCCGCGCAGGAAGCCAATCTCGCCGACCGTCGCACCGATGTAGGCCGACAGCTGGGCACCCGCGGCCAGCACCAGCAGCACGTCGCCGGCGGAGGCGGACAGCACCGAGGAGACGAACACGATCGCCCCGACGTAGCCGGCGCCGAAGACGGCCCAGGCGGCCGCGTGCCACCAGGCCGACCCCCAGCGCACCGACGCCATCGGCCCGTACCAGCGCTCCCACGCCTCGCGGCGCTGGGTGACGAGCCGGTCGGCGATACCGGTGACCCGCACCTCCTTGCCCGGTGGCGCGGCGGTCGCGGTGGCGAACAGGTGGCGGGCTAGGCGGAGCGAGGACGCACCGCGCTCCTGCGCGCCGCGCTCGACCGCCGGGCGCCAGGAGGCGGTGAGCACCGTCGGCGCGGCGAACAGCGCCAACAGCACGAGAACCGGGCTGATCGACATCAGGAGTACCACCGTGACGGTGAGCCGCAGGACCCAGCCGACGGTGGAGAACACCGACATGTACATGTGGTCCAGCACGAAGACCTGTTCGCGCAGCACGGACAGCCGGTCGAGGTACTCGGGGCGTTCGTGGTGCGCGACGGTCACGACCGACGCCTGCAACCGGGCCACGTGCGACTCCAACGCGATGGTGACCTTGTCGCGGAAGCGCCGCTGCAGCCGGGTCGACACGGTACGCAGCAACCAGGTGCCGGCGCCGGACGCCGCCAGACCCGCCCCGGCGGCGTAGACCACGACCCGGTTGCGGTCGAGCACCCCGTCGGCGAGCAGCTTCAACCACAGCGCGAGAAACGCCTCCGGCAGCGCCGACAGCATGGACAGTCCGAACGCGACGCCCATCAGACGTGGCTCGTACCGGTAACCGAGCTTGCACAGCCGCCACATCGACGACAGTGCCGGCGGCAGGGCATCCACGTCCGGCCGGGTGGCCTCAGGCGAGGACGTCATAGTTCGCCCCTTCGTCGGTGTCCTCGGGCAGGCCGGCCGCGAAGCGCTCCGCCTGCAGGTCGAACATGGTCCGGTACCGGCCACCCAGGGCGATGAGCTCCTCGTGCGTGCCCAGCTCGATCACCCTGCCCTCTTCCAGGACGCAGATGCGGTCGGCCTTGCGGACGGTCGAGAAGCGGTGTGACACCAGGATCGTCGTGCAGTGCCTGGTCTGCGCCAGGACACGCTCGAAGATCTCCGCCTCGCCCCGGACGTCGAGCTGCGCCGTGGGCTCGTCGAGCAGCACCACCCCGGCGCCGAGGCGCACCGCGCACAGGGCCCGGGCCAGCGCGATGCGCTGCCATTGACCGCCGGACAGGTCGGTGCCCCCCGGATACCCCTTGGCCAGCACGGTGTCCAGGTCGGCGAGGTCGCCGGCGCCGGCGGAATCCAGCGCCGCGAGGACCGCGGTGTCGGGTGCGCCGTTCGGCGCGACGTTGTCGCGCAACGGCAGCTCGAAGCGGATGAAGTCCTGAAACACCGCGGTCAGCCGGGAGCGCCACGAGGAAAGTTCGAAGTCGCGCACATTCACGCCGTCGACCTCGATCGAGCCCGAATCGGGGTCGTAGAGCCGGCACAGCAGCTTGGCGAGCGTGGTCTTGCCCGCTCCGTTACGCCCGACGATCGCCAGTGCGGAGCCGGCCGGGATGGTGAGGTCGAAGTCCTTGAGCACCGGGTTCGCGGGCGCGCCCGGGTAGGCGAAGCTCACCCCGCGGAAACGGATCTCGCGCGCCGGGGTCCCGGCGGCCGACACCTCACCACTCGGCAGGTCCCCGGCCGGGCCGGTCTTCGGCCCCAGCCGCAGCACCGCCGCCACCGGCGCGGCCGCGCCGTCGAGGGCCCAGTTGAGCCCACCGAACGCGATCATCGACGTGCTGAGCGCCGCCTGGGCGAACGTCACGACGTCGCCGAGGCCCAGCCGCCCGCCCAGCGCCGCGTTGACCAGTGACCAGAACACCAGCACGTTCGCCACGACGATCAGCAGTACGCTCGCGGCGACCGGGCGCTCCCGCATCCTGGTCGCCTCGTACTGCAGGCGGTGCAGCCGGACGCGCCGCTCCACAAACCGGTCAAGCACCCAGTCGGCCAGGCCGAACAGGCGTACCTCCTTGGCCGCCGGCGGATCCACCGCCAGCCGGTACGCGTAGTCGGCCTCCTGCTGGGCGGAGCGCACCTCGTCGGTGTTGCGGTCCCGCCACACCCCGCTCTCGCGGAGCAGCCAGTGCGTGGCCAGCCAGGCCCCGCCGAGCACCGGCGGGGCCCACCACGCGTAGCCGAACAGCACCGCCGCCGACGCCAGGCCACCGAGCAGCGTCACGAGCCCGCCGGCGATGAAGTCCAGCGACATCGACAGCGGCGGCGCGGTCATGCCGAGATCGAATTCCCGGGCCACCGTCATGTCCTTGGCCAGCTCGGGATCCTCGAGGTGCCCCATCCCCGGCGGGCCCACGGACGCCTCGGTGAGCTGGTCGTACAGCCACGCCGCGAGCCGGTCACCGAGGTTCGCGCTGACGGTCTGGTGCAGGGGCGCCAGGACCTGGAGCGCCACGAACACGACCCCCACGATCACCAGCGGCCCGGTCAGCGAGCGGCCACCCTGCACCGCGCCCACGAGCAGCCCCATGGCGACGGCGAACGCCGCCGGCAGCAGACCACGCAAGATCAACAAAGTCCACCAGGCCGCCGCGAGCCTGCCATCCGCGCGATGCAGCGAGCTGAAGAACTTCCATTCCTGGCGCCCACTCAGCCGACCGACCACACCAGGCCTCCCATCCCCCGACGCACCGCCCATCCGACCTCACCTAACCACGGCCGTACGACTATCCTGCCGCCGACCGCGTGCGGCGACGGGCGCGAGATCATAAGGGCATGGATATGGCTCGCGTACCGCTGGTGCGCCACCTGTCACCCCGGCGCCGGGTGCTGGTCGCCGTTGTCGTCGCGCTCGTCGCGGCCACCCTGGTCACGGCGGTGGTGCGCGCCGTCGCGGGTGGCGGTACCCCGACCGGGTACCCCGACCAGTCCCGCCCCGGTACGGTACTGCTGGTGCCGGGGTACGGCGGCTCGGCGAACTCGTTGGCGGCGCTGGCCGCGCGGATCCGGTCGGTCGGCCGGACGGCCGCGGTGGTGGATCTGCCCGGCAACGATACGGGTGACCTGGTCGCGCAGGCGGCGGCCCTGGACGCCGCGGTGGCGCGGGCCAGGCGGTCGGCCGCCGGCTCGGTCGATCTGATCGGGTACTCGGCGGGTGGCGTCGTGGTCCGGCTATGGGTGGCGCGCCACGGCGGGGACCACTCGGCGCGGCGGGTGGTCACGCTCGGTTCCCCACTGCATGGTGCCCGGCTCGCCGCCGTGGGGTCGGTGGTGGTCCCCGGCGCCTGTCCGGTCGCCTGCCAGCAGCTGGTGCCGGGCAGCAGCCTGCTCGCGGAGTTGAACGCGACGCCGCTGCCGGCACGGCTGCCGTGGCTGTCCGTGTGGACCGTCAACGACGAGACGGTGACGCCGCCCGACTCCGCGCGGTTGTCCGGGGCGATGAACCTCCCGGTACAGAGCATCTGTCCGGACGCCCGGGTGGCCCACGGTCAGCTACCCACCGATCCCCTGGTCACCGGCCTGGTGCTGCGCGCCATCGGTACGGCGCGGATGACCGCTCCCGGCGCGGCCGACTGTGCCGCGCTGCGGGCCCAGGGCCGAAACTAGCCCGGGCTACGCGGTGATGTCCCTGGTGATGAAGTTGGCCCAGGCCGCGGCGAGGAACACGCCGACGTACACCGCCTGGACGGCCAGGCCGCGGTCGATGTCGCGCCACAGGATCGGTTCGCGGAAGAAATCGACCCAGGCCAGCAGGTACCGGGTCGGCAGGTACGGCTGGACCACCCGGGCGGCGTCGAGGACGGCCAGGATCTCGCTGGTCACCAGCGCTGCCATCGCACCCAGCGCGGCACCGAGCGCGGAATCGGTCACGGTGGACAGGAACAGTGCGATGGCGGCCACGCCGAGCATCGAAACGGTGACGAAGCCGACCGCGCCGAACAGCCGCAAGGTCAACTGGGTGGAGCTGAGCGGGACGCCGGACAGCGATGTGGCCCCGCCCGGTTGACCGACCGCCACGGCCGGCGGGGAGCCGAAGAGGACGGTCCCCGTGACGTAGGAGGTCGCCACGACCGCGACGACCGCCGCGAACACGAAGGCGATCAGCGAGATGAGCTTCGCGACCAGCAGCCGGGTCCGTCCGACCGGCCGCACCAGCAGGTACCGCAGGGTACCGCCGGCCGCCTCGCCGGCGATCGAGTCGCCGGCCAGGACCGAGACGGCGATTGGCAGAAACAGCGGAACGACCATGGCCATGGCCGCCGCCGGGTACAGCGAACCGTCGCGCAGTACGGCCGACAGGAACGCCGCGCCCTGCCCGGGTGGGGGCGCGACATGGGTGGTGGCGAGAAATGCGGCCACGATGATCGGCAGCGAGCAGACCAGTGCGATCGCGATCCAGCTACGCGGCCGGCGCACCAGCTTGATCAGTTCAACGTAGATCATGAAGCCGCCTCGACCCGGTCGGAGCTGGTGGTGGTCACGTCGAGCACGATCTCCTCCAGGGACCGACGTTCGGGGCCGATCTCGGCCACCCGGATGTCGTGGCCGACCAGCTCGGCGTTGAGTTGCGCCGGGTCGGTGTGGCGGACCAGTAGCCGGTCACCCGAGTGCTGCTCGACGCGGCCGTCGAGCAGAGCCACGGCGCGAACCGCGTCGGGGCTCGCCACGACGATCCGCCCGGTCGGTGCCCGCAGCGCCGCCAGTTCCTCCTGGAGCACCAGCCGGCCCTCGTTGAGCACACCGATTCGGGTACAGAGCTGCTCCACCTCACTCAGCAGGTGGCTGGACAGGAACACGGTGGTACCGGCGGCATTGACCTCGGTCAGCAGGTCGCGGATCTCGTGGATGCCGCGCGGGTCCAGTCCGTTGGTCGGCTCGTCGAGGATCAGCAGCCGCGGGGTGCGCAGCAGCGCACCGGCCAGGCCGAGGCGTTGCCGCATCCCCAGCGAGTAGGCCTTCACCGGGCGTCGGTCGATTCCGGCCAGGCCGACCCGCTCCAACGCCTCCTGGACACGGTGCCGCCGGGTGCGCCGGACGCCGCCGGGTCCGGCCGCGTCGAACAGCGCGAGATTGGTACGGCCGGACAGGTGCGGGTACGCGGCCGAGCCCTCGACCAGGGCGCCCACCGCCGGCAGTACCTTGCCGGCCTGGCGTGGTACCGGCTGACCCAGCACCTCGATCTGTCCGCTGGTCGGATACACCAGTCCGAGCAGCATCCGTACCAGCGTGGTCTTGCCGGATCCGTTGGGGCCCAGCAGCCCGTACCGGTCCCCGTCACGCACGTCGACGTCGACGGCGTCCACCGCCGTGATCGCACCGAACCGCTTGGTCAACGCCTCCGTACGGATCATCGGCGCGCCGGGCGGAATGCGGACAACTCCATGCCCACCTGCCGGAGCAGCTCGCCATCGACCAGTCCGGCCACCAGGTAGTTGCGGCGGGCGGGATGGGAGTCCATGGCGAGCACGCTCAGTAGCGACGCGGAGAGCAGTACGCCGTCGCCGTTGGGAAAGGTCAGCGAGGTGCCGGCCGCCTGGGTGGCCCGGCGCATCGCCTCCAAACCGACCGCCCGCGACGTCGGTACCACCACGAACTGGGTGAATCCCGTCCCGTACACGGCGGCGGCGGCGATCCCGACCGGTGTGGTTCCGGCGCGGGCCTGCCCCGCCAGCCGGTCGGGCAGCGGGCCCGGGCGCACGAGGGCCAGCCCACCGGTGATGTCGGACGCGTCCGTCTCGGTCGCACCCATGCCCGGGCGCGGGACGGGCGGGGCGAGGACCGCCGCCGTCGGCGCGTTGAACCCGACCTCGAGGAACCGGGTACGCAGGACCGGCGTGCTCGCGCCGCGGCTGGTGACGGCCACCTGTAGGGGCAGGCCGGTCCGCGGGTCGGCCCAGATATCGACCTGTCCGATGGTGCTGCGCGGGTCGCGCGGCGTGACGCGCAGGCCGGCGGCGGCGATGCCGGCGACCCGCAGCGGTGGGAGCGCCGAGAGCCGGTCGGCCGACGAGCCGGACGCGGCGGCCGGGTCGTGACCGGCCATCGCGAGCAGGCGCCGGGCGAGGTCGGGCGGGACCAGGTCGGCGCCGCGCGGCAGCCGCACCGGCGGCGTACCGAGTACCTCGGTGAGCTGGTTACCGCTGAAATCCCAGCTGACCTGGCGACCGGGGAGCTGGTAGAGGTCGCGTTCGGCACCGCCCTCGATCACGTCGGTGCGCCACCGGCCCGGCCCGGCGTACCAGACCCGCAGCTGGGTGTCGCCGTCCAGCAGCCGGATGACATCGCCGAGTTGGGGCAGGGTGGGCAGGCCGGCCGAGCCGGTGCTCACCGCGTACCCCTGGTAGGGCCGAACGGCGGAGGCCATGATCCGGTCACGCAGCTGCGCCGGTCCGATCGACGTCGACCGAACCGGCCGGGCGTTGGCCAACGCGGGCACCCCGCCCACGACGAGCATGGCGGCAGCCACAACGGCCCACCGCCAATATCTCCCGCCGGGGATCACTGCCACCGCCCCACAATAGGCCGTATGTCGAGGATCGGTGATCCGGCGACCCCTTGCCGGCGGGACGCCCCGGTACGCCTGGTCACCGACGCCGCGCCGCCGGGAGGGTCGCCGCGACCGACGTCGGGGCCGACCCGCGTGTCCAGCCTGGACCGACCCGCTGTTGGCGAGGACAGAACGGGACAATCGGTACCG
>JAVHWE010000560.1:0-10625 GCA_032160285.1 Micromonosporaceae bacterium
ATCGCCGCGGTGTATGTCATCACCGGGGTCGTCGAGCGCCGGTACTCCCACACCGACATCGAACTCCTCGACCAGTGCCAGCGCACGGGTGCGCTCGCGCTGTTCCACGTGGCCAAGCTGCTGGCCGAGCGGCATGTCACCGGGATCCGGCTGACCGTGGTCACCAGCGACGTGCAGCAGGTCGAACCCGAGCGTGCGGCCCGCAACCCCTTCGCGGCCTCGATGCTCGGTCTGACCAAATCGGTCGCTCGCGAGTTGCCCGGGGTCCGGACCAGCCTGATCGACCTCGACTCCGACGACCTGCGGCGGGCCCGCGACACCGCGGACTGGACGGCACCGCTGGCCGCCATCATGGCCCCGCCCGCCGGCGGCTCGCCGGTGGAGTTGGCGTTGCGGGGCGGCCTGTGGCTGGAACACCGACTGGAACCCGCGCTGCTGGACCTGCCCGCTGAGGCCGATCTCCCGTTCCGGCGCGGCGGCTGCTATCTGGTGCTGGGCGGTGCCGGTGGACTCGGCGGCGTGGTCACCCGGTACCTCGTCGGACATTGGCAGGCGCGGTGCGTGCTGGTGGGCCGCCGAGCGGCCGCGGACCTGCCCGCGGGCCTGCTCGCCGACCTACGGTCGGCCGGTGGCGAGGTCCGGTACCTCACCGGCGACGTCACCGATCCCGACCGGATGGGCGAGATCGTCGCCGAGGCGAAAGCGGCGTACGGCGCGGTTCACGGTGTCATCCACTCGGCGTTCGTCCTGGCCGACCGCACAGTGCGGCGGATGGACGAACACACCTTCACCTCCGCCCTCGCGGCGAAGGTGCGGGGCACGGTGGTGGTCGAACAGGTCCTCGCGGCCGAGCCACTCGACTTCGTCGCGCTGTTCTCGTCGGCGATTTCGCACACCGCCAACCCGGGCCAGGCCAATTATGCGGCCGCCTCGACCTTCCAGGACGCCTACGGTCGGTACCTCGCCAGCCGGTTGGGGCGCCCGATACGGATCTTCAACTGGGGATTCTGGGGTGAGACCGGTTCGGTCGCCACCGACGAGTACCGCGAGCGGGTCGGCCGATCCGGCGTTCGGCCGCTGGACAACGCGCAGGGCCTGGCCGCTTTCCGGCAGGTGATGGGTAACCCGCTGACCCAGCTCGTGCCGATCCGGCTCACCGCGGAGCTGGCCGCCAGCACGGGGCTGGCGGACGTGCCACCCGCCCGCTGGCACCAGCCCCGGCCGTCCGGCCTGGCCGCCGCCGCCGAGGCGATCCGCGATGAGACCGACCGCGCCGTGGCGCTGCCCGGCGAGGACTATTACGGCCGGCTGGAGACGCTGGCCCGGCAACTGATCCGGGACGCGATCGGCGAACCGCCGGCTGTCTCGGCCGCGTCGCCCGACCCGACCGCGGAGTGGGCCGTGCGCCTGGGCGTGACGCCCGACCAGCGGCGACTGTACGCAGCGCTGGTCGCGGCCCTCGGCCGGGCCAGCTCCACCGCCGAATCTACTGTGGACAGCGACGACCTTCGAACGGAAATCATCGAACGGTACCCGTGGAGCGTGGGCGCGCTGGACCTGTTGGCCGACTGCGCGGCCGCCCTGCCGGACGTGTTGACCGGCCGGCGTCGCGGCATCGAGGTGCTGTTTCCGGCAGGTTCGGACCGACGCCTCGCCCCGCTGTACCACGACGATCCGCGCTCGGCGCACCTGAACCGGTTGTGCGCCCGGGCGGTACGGGCGGCGGTGGACGACCTGCTCGCCGCCGATCCGACCGGTCGGGCCCGCATCTGCGAGGTGGGTGCGGGCACCGGGGGGACCAGCCGGCCGGTGCTGGCGGCCCTCGGCCCGGTGGCCGGCCGCGTCGGGTTCGACTTCACCGACATCTCCGCCGGGCTCGTGCGCCACGCCCGGCAGAAGCTCGGCGGCACCCATCCGGGCACCGACTTCCGGGTACTGGACATCGACCGGGATCCGGTCGCACAGGGATTCGCCGCACATGGGTACGACATCGTGCTGGCCAGCAACGTGCTGCATGCCACCGGCGACCTGAGCCGCACCGTGGGCCATATCCGGCGACTGCTGCGCCCCGGTGGACTCCTCGTGCTCAACGAGGCCACCCGGGTCCTCGACTCGGTCACCGTCATCTTCGGCCTGGCCGACGGCTGGTGGCTCTTCGGCGACCCGTACCTGCGCCTGCCGCACAGTCCACTGCTGGACGCCGACCGGTGGCGGGTACTGCTCACCGAGTCCGGGTTCGCCGCGGTACGCCCGTTCGGCGCCACCGCCACCGATCAACCCGGACAGCACGTGATCCTGGCCGAGCGGGACGGCTGGGTCGAGCAACCACTTCTCCCGGCGGCCGCTCCCGCGTCCGCCGCGCAACGCGCACCGCTCGCCGAGCCGGCCACGGTCGCGAAGCCGGCGGCGGTCGCGGGGCCGGCTACGGTCGCGGGGCCGGCCACGGTCGCGGAGCCGCTCGGAGAGCCGGCGACGGTTGCGGTGCCGCCCGGCGAGCCGGCGGCGAGCCCGGCGCACATCCACGCGACGGTGGACGCGGACAGCACGACGGCCGACGACGAACTCGTCGAGTACGTCGCCGGCGTGGTCGCGGCGATTCTCAAGCTCGACCGGGCGGAGCTGAACCCAGGTGCGCCGCTGTCTCAGTACGGTACCGATTCGCTGGTCAGCATGGAGATCATCGACCGGCTGGAACGCGATCTCGGGCCCGTTCCGCGTGACCTGCCATTCGATACCGGTTCGGTCCGGGATGTCGTCCTGACCCTGCGGGACCGGGTCTCGGCGGTGACCGCCCGACCGGCTCCCCCGCGACCCGCGTCGGTCGGGGAACCAGTATCGGTCGGGGAACCGGGGTCGTGTGCGGAACCGGTATCGGTCGGGGAACCGGTGTCGGTGGGAGCACCGGTGTCGGTCGGGGAACCGGCGTCGGTCGGGCGGTCGGCGGCGTTGGCGTGCCCGGTTCCGGTGCCGATCGCGGTGGTCGGGCTCGCCGGCCGCTATCCGATGGCCGAGAACGTCGAGACGTTCTGGCACAACCTACGTGAGGGGCGCTGCGCCATCATCGAGGTACCCGAGCAGCGGTGGCCGCGCGCCAATGGCCGCCGCGAGTGGGGCGCCTTCCTCGATCGGGTGGACGAGTTCGATCCACTGCTGTTCGGCATCTCGCCGCGCGACGCCGAGCGCATCGACCCGCAGGAACGGCTGTTCCTGGAGACCGTGTGGGCGGCGTTGGAGGACGGCGGGTACAGCCGGAGCCGGTTGTCGTCGGCCGGCGACCCGGTGGGTGTGTTCGTCGGTGTGATGCACGGGCCGTACCAGCAGGTGGCCCTGGAGGACTGGGGCCGCGGCCGGCGTCGGCTGGTGCACTCCGCCGCCTGGTCGGTGGCGAACCGGGTGTCGCACTGCTTCGGGCTCACCGGGCCCAGCCTCGCCGTCGATACCGCCTGCTCATCATCGCTGACCGCCGTCCATCTGGCGGTGGAGAGCCTGCGCCGCGGCGAGTGCGCGATGGCGGTGGCGGGCGGGGTGAACCTCATCCTGCATCCGTCCCATCATCACGGCCTCGACGCCGCCGGGATGCTGTCGAAGACCGGCCGCAGCCGGGCATTCAGCGCCGACGCCGACGGCCTGGTCACCGGCGAGGGTGTCGGCGTGGTGGTACTCAAGCCGCTGCCCGACGCGCTGCGCGACGGCGACCAGGTGTACGCCTCGATCCTCGGGTCGGCGGTCAACGCGAACGGCGGCGGGGGCGCCTACCTCACGCCGAACGCCGCCGCCCAGGCGGACCTGATCGGCCGCGCGCTCGCGGCGTCCCATGTGGACGCGCGCACCATCGGGTATCTCGAGGCGCAGGCGACCGGTTCGCCACTGGGCGATCGGACCGAGGTCGCCGCGCTGAGCGAGGCGTACCGCCGGCACAGCGACGACCGTGGATACTGCGTCATCGGTTCGGTCAAACCCAACGTGGGGCACCTCGAGGCGGCTTCCGGCGTCGCCCAGCTCACCAAGGTACTGATGCAGCTCCGGTACGGCGAGATCGCGCCGACCATCGACACCGAGCCCACGCACCCGGGTATCGACTTCGACGCTTCCCCGTTCCGGCTGGCGCGGCGTCCCGAGCCGTGGCCGGCCGGGCCTTCCACGCGGCGGGCGGCGGTGAGCTCATTCGGCGCGGGTGGCGCGAACGCCCACCTCATCCTGGAGGAGCCACCGGTCCGGGCGGCACCGGACGTCGGCGTGGGACCGCAACTGGTCGTGCTCTCCGCCCGCCGTCCTGACGAACTGACCGCGTACGCCGCCCGTACCCGTGACTTCCTACGAGCCAACGCCGGCAGGCTCACGCTGGCCGACGTGGCACACACGTCGCACTCCCGCGAGGAGCTGGCGGTGCGGATGGCCGTGGTGGCTCGGGATATCCCCGAATTGATCGACGGCCTCAACGGACGCGGCGGACCGGCGTCCGTCATCACCGGGACCGCCAGCCGGGACCGGGCGGCAGCCCGGGTCCGGCCGGCCCCGGACGCCGATGTCGAACAGCTCGTGGCACTGGCCACGGCGTGGACCCAAGGAGCGTCGGTGGAATTCAATCAGCTGCACGACGGCCAGCGACCTCAGGTCGTGTCGATGCCGCATTACCCGTTCGCCCGACAGCGCTACTGGTTGGACAGCGCCGACCCGTCCGGCCCGGTCGGCTCGGTCGGATCGGACCCGCCGGCCACCCGCCTGGAGCCCGCTCCGCATCCGGCGACCGCTGAACCCGCCACCGTTGCGCCCGCCACCGTTGACCCCGCCACCGCGGCCCGGATCCAGCGGATCGTCGTCGACGGCATCGGGGCCGTCCTCGGAGTATCGCCGGCGGACATCTCCGGTGACGATCACCTCAGCGACTTCGGCTTCGACTCGATCAGCATCGTCGCCCTCGCCGACCGGCTCGCCGCGCAGCTCCACCTCGACATAGCGCCATCGGCCCTGTACGCCCATCCGAACGTGAACCGCCTCGTCGCCGCCCTGGCCGGCGGGGTGGGTCCGGGGGCGGCCGGGCCCGGCGTGATCGGACCCGGCCGGGCTGAGGTGAGGGCACCGCGTGATCAGGTTGGGGTCGCGACGGAGGCATCACCGCGTGCGGAGCCGGTCGGCGTGTCGGAGCCGGTGGCCATCGTCGGCATGGCGGGGCAGTTCCCCGGATCGCCGACGGTCGCGGACTTCTGGGCGAACATCGCCGCCGGCCGCGACCTGATCGCGGAGATCCCGGCGGAGCGCTTCGACTGGCGCGGGATGTACGGCGATTCACGACTCGACCCGGACCGGGTCGAGGCCCGCTGGGGTGGTTTCCTCACCGACATCGACCGGTTCGACGCGGAGTTCTTCCAGATCTCGCCGCGGGAGGCGCGGTTGATGGATCCGCAGCACCGCCTCTTCCTCCAGACGGTCTGGCGGGCGATCGAGGACGCCGGGCACGATCCGGGTGCGCTGGCCGGTACCGCCACCGGTGTCTTCGTGGGAGTGGCCTCCTCGGAGTACGTGCAGTTGCTGCTCGCCCGAGGCATCGAAGTGGACGGTCAACTCGCCACCGGCAACGAGCACAGCGTACTGGCCAACCGGATCTCATTCCTGCTGGATCTGCACGGCCCCAGCGAACCGATCGACACCGCCTGCTCGAGCTCTCTCGTCGCGGTGCACCGGGCGGTACAGGCGATACACCACGGTGAGTGTGAGCTCGCCATCGCCGGTGGGGTGAACCTGGTGCTGAGCCCCAACGGGTTCCTCGCATTCGGAAAGTCCGGCATGCTGGCCCGCGATGGCCGCTGCAAGACGTTCGACCACCGCGCCGACGGGTACGTGCGCGGCGAGGGCGTCGGCGCCGTTCTGCTCAAGCCGTTGCGCCGGGCCATCGCGGACGGCGATCGCGTCTACGCGGTAATCCGCGGCACCGCCACGAACCACGGCGGCCGGGCCACCTCGCTCACCGCCCCGAACCCAACGGCGCAGGCGGCGGTCGTCACGGCCGCGCTCGACCGCGCCGGCGTCGGCGCGGACACCATCAGCTACGTCGAGGCCCACGGTACCGGTACCTCGCTGGGCGACCCCATCGAACTGGACGGTCTGGTGAGCGCGTTCGGCCAGCGTGGCGCGAACGGTCGGGCGCGCTACTGCGGACTGGGCAGTGTCAAGACCAACGTCGGGCACCTGGAGACCGCCGCCGGCATCACCGGACTGATCAAGACCGTGCTTGCCCTGCACCACCGGATCATGCCGCCGATGCTGCACCTGCAACGGGTCAACCCCCGCCTGCAATTCGCCGGCAGCCCGTTCTATCTGGTACGGACGGTCCGACCGTGGGAGACACCGTACGACCGCGACGGTGCGGCGGTACCGCGGCGGGCCGGTGTGAGCTCCTTCGGCTTCGGCGGGGTGAACGCCCACGCGATTCTCGAGGAGTTTACAGTGGACGGACGGTCGCCCGAGCGCAACGACGGTCCGCAGGTCGTGGTCCTGTCCGCGGGTGACTCCGACCGCCTCCGCGAGTACGCCGGCCGTCTGCTGTCCACGATGGAAACCGCGCGGGTGTGCGACGGGGCGGTCGCCGAGCGGTTCGCCGACGTCGCGTTCACCCTCCAGACCGGACGCCCCGCCCTGCCGGCCCGGCTCGCCGTGCTGGCCGAAAGCGTCGACGAACTCATCGGCGCCCTGCGGGGGTACCTCGACGGGGAGCCACCGGCAGGGGTGTACGACGGCTCAACCGGGTCGAAGCCGCTGTGCCGCGACGACGACGGTTACCTCGACGGACTGATCGCCTCGGGCACGGCGGCGGATCTGGCGCGGCTCGCGTCGGCCTGGGTCGCGGGCGCGGCGGTCGACTGGTCCGTGCTGCACCGGGGTGTGCGCCGGCAACGGGTCGGTCTGCCGGTGTACCCCTTCGCCGAGACCCGGTATTGGCTGCCGCCAGCGCCCCAGCGTGGGGCCGCGAGCCCGTCCGGGACCGGTTCCCCGGCCCCAACCCCGTCCCGGTCGGCGGCCGCGAATCCTCCGGACGGCAGCGGCGAACCCTCGCGCGCCGAACCCGTACGCGCCGAACCCGCGCCCGCCGAACCCGCGCGCGCCGAACTCCCGGCCGCCGACCCCACGCGCGCCGACCCCCCGCGCGCCGAACCCGCGCCCGCCGAAACCGCGCACGCCGAACCCCCGCGCGCCCGCGCGCCGCGTCGGGTTGAGGCGGCTGAGCAGCCGCTGGTGACGGAGTTGCAGGCGATCATCGCGCAGGGCGTCGACATGCCACCGGAGGACATCGACCTCGATCGGGACTTCGCCTCGTACGGCATCGATTCGATCGCGGCGCTGCGCATCATGCAGCGGGTCCAGGCCCGGTACGGCGAGGACGTGCCGATGGCCGCGATCTTCGAGCATGCCACCGTGCGGGCGCTCGCCGTCCACCTGGCCGCCGAGTACGGAGCCTCCGCCGCCGCACCGACCACACCCGACACCGGGCCGGCTCCCACGGCGACGGATGCCGCCGACCCGGTACCGCCGCCGACGAAACCCGCGCCCGTCGGCCCCAGACCCACCGTACTGTCGTTCGCCGAGGCCGAGGCCGAGGCCGAAACCGGGGCCGAAAGGGGAGCCGTCGGTACGGAGGCGGGGCCGCTCTACGGCGTTTACGGCGATACCGGGGAGCTGACCTGGCTGCTCGCCTGGCAGTCGGAGCTGGCGGCGGGCGGACCGGTCCGGGGCCTGCAGGCCCCCGGCTTCGGCGAGTCGTCGGCGCCGGAGGAGTCCATCGAGTGGCTGGCCACCGGCTGCGCCGACGCGATCGAGGCGGACCGGTCCACCGGGCCGTACCGCCTGGCCGGACACGGGCTGGGTGGACTGGTCGCCCTGGAGACCGCCCGGATCCTGCTCGACCGTGGCCACAACGTCATCGAGCTGGTGCTCCTCGGCGTACCGGCGCCGCAGTCACCAATCCGGCAGACCGCCGAGGACGGCGTGCTGGCGGTGTTCGCCGACGCGTGGGGGAGTACCGGCGCTCCGGCGGCGGCCGACGACCCGGACGGCCTGGCCGCCGCGCTGCGCGCCGTCGTCGACGTGCCGATCCCGACCGATGTGCTGCCCGGCTGGCTGGACAGTTCGGTCGGCTGGCGACGGGTGCTGACCCGCGCCGCCGCGCGCTACCGGCCCGTCCCGGTGGCCGGGGTCGCCGCCACCACGGTGGTGGTGGACGACGCCGGTGCGGACTGGCACCGGTGGGTCGTACCGGCACCCGAGGTCGTCATGATGTCCGGCCTGGCGCCGTTCGCCGGTCCCCGCGCGGCCGCCCGGTTCCGCCGGCACCGCGCGCCGGCTCAACGGCCGGAGCCGGCACGGCCGGACGCTCCTCAAGCCACGATCGAACCCGACGACTCCGGGTCGTCCTTCCTGGTGGCGATCAACCGGTCCGGTGACGCGCCACGGTCGTTCTGGACCCATCATCTCTTCGGCGACGTCAGCTACTGCGTCTACCTGTCCCGTCACCTCGGCTCCGGTTACCCCATGTTCGCGGTCGAGCAGATCGACCAGGCGCACCGGTTCCGCCAGTTCGAGACGGTCGAGGAGATGAGCGCGGCGTACCTGGCGTCCGTGCGTGCCGAGCAGCCGGCCGGCCCGTACCGGATCGGTGGGTGTTCGTTCGGCGGCGTCATCGCCTACGAGATGGCGCAGCAGTTGCAGGCCGTCGGCGCGGAGGTTTCGCACCTGTACCTGGTCGACCCGTTGATGCCGGGCACCAGCGCCTGGGCCGGCGTTGACGCCAGCGGAATCGAGGAGACCGAAGGCGAGAGCCTGGCGCTGATGCTGATCGGCAACTCCGCGTGCCAACTCTGGCGGGTACCGGAGCAGTTGGAGGTGGCGACGCTGCTCGGCCGGGAGTTGGACGAGCAGTTCGACATCATGGCCCGGCACGTGGTCGCCGGTTCACCGGCCACCCTGTCCACGAAGCAGGTCATGCGGGTGATGCGCGCCAAGTGGGACGTGCTTCAGCTCAACGGAACGCTGCTCGGTTCCTACGAGGCGAAGCCGCTGCGGAGCCCGGTGGACATCACGGTGTTCCACGCGAGCCGTGGCTTCTCGGCTCCCGGCAACCCGTTCGGCATGCCCGAGATTCCGCGCGTCGACAACGACACCACCAACGGATTCGGCGAACTCGCCGGTGACCGGTTGACCGTGCATGTCCTGGACGCCGACCACTTCACCATCGTGCTGGAGGACAACATCAAGATCATGGCGAACCTGCTGCGTCCCTCACTGGACCAACGCTGATCGGAGGTACCACAGTGGACTTCAGCGTCTACTTCTTCGCGGCAAACGACCGGTACGACTTCGGTGACCGCTACCGGTTCATCCTGGACGTCGCCCGGTTCATCGACGACCGCGGGTTCCGGGCGATCTGGACGCCGGAGCGGCACTTTCAGGAATTCGGCGGCAGCTTCCCCAACCCGTCGGTCCTCGCGGCCGCGATGGCGGCGGTGACCACGCGGGTGGAGCTGCGTGCCGGCAGCGTCGTGGTACCACACCACCACCCGGTGCGGATCGTCGAGGAGTGGTCCCTTGTGGACCAGATTTCCGACGGCCGGGTCGGACTGTGCGTGGCGACCGGCTGGCACTCCGGTGACTTCGTGTTCTATCCGGGGAACTTCCACAATCGGCGGGCGTACACGTTCGACCAGATCGACAACATCCGGCGACTGTGGCGAGGCGAGACGCTCAGCTTCCCCGGGCCGGACGGCGACCCCCTTCCGGTACGCACCTATCCCCGGCCGCGCCAGCCGGAGCTTCCGATGTGGATTGTCCATACCGCGAACCCGCAGACCTGGATCCGGGCTGGCGAACTCGGTCTGAACGTGCTGACCCTGCTGGACAGCTGGGACCGGTTGGCGACCAACATCGCCATCTACCGCGACGCCCGCGCCACCGCCGGCCTCGATCCGGCCGGCGGGGTGGTGACGGTGGGGCTGCACACCTACGTGGGCGAGGACGAGGACGAGGTGTGGCGGCTGGTCCGCGATCCGGTGCGCAGTTACCTCGGGTCGTTCCTCACCCAGAAGCGTGCCGACGCGGGCGCCGACCCGATGACCGACGCCGAGCAGGACCAGCTGGCGACCCTGGTCGCGGAGGATTACTACCAGCGTCGCTCGCTGCTGGGTACGGCGGACAAGTGCGCCGCGGTGGTGCGCCGGCTCGCCGGTATCGGCGCTACCGAAATCGCCTGTCTGGTCGACTTCGGCCTGCCGTTCGACACCGTGCTGGCCGGCCTGCCCCGCCTCGACGACCTCCGCCGCCAATTCCGGCCCGGTCCCGCGCCCGCTCCGGCGGATACCGCCGCCACCACCGGCCCGCCGGCGGCCACCGCCGCCACCACCGGCACGCCGGCGAACGCCGCCGCCACCGCCGGTGCCGCCTCCTGGTACTACCAGCAGCGCGCGGGTCAGCCGAGATGACCGCCCCGCAGCTGCTCGACCAGCCGACCCAGCATCGTCTCCCGTTCGCTACGGAAGAAGAAGTGGTCTCCCGGCAGGATGGTGAGCTCAAACCCCGCGGCCGTGTGTTCGCGCCATGCGGCCAGGTCGCTCTCGCGGGACTCGGTGTCGAGCTGGCCG